>JAYTBL010000489.1:0-1518 GCA_043736975.1 Polyangiaceae bacterium | reverse complement strand
GTACGTGCTGCGGTCCCGGGTCGACGTCCCCGAGTCGATGCGCGGGGTGCCGCTCACCCTCGCCATCGCGCACATGCCGGCGCTGGCCACGCTGCGTGTCGACGGGAACGAGGCCATCAACGCCTCCGCCTCGACGCTCGACCGCTATCGTGCCTCCTCGCCGCATCGGTGGCGCATCCCGGAGGACGCGAGCCGCGACGGTCACCTCGATCTCGAGATGCGCGTGAGCCACCGGTTCGTGCGGAGCGCCTGGATCGACGGGGCGCCCATCCTCACCACCGATCCGCAGGGCGGCAGGAAGCTCGCCGCGGTCTACGAGTTCAACACCGTCGCCGCGATCGGCGCCATCGCCGCGACGCTGGTGGTGGCGTTTCTGTACGGCGTGATCTTCGTCTCGCTGCGTGACCGGCGGCGCGCGGCGTACGGCTGGTTCGCGCTGGGCGCGGTGTGCGGCATGCCGTATCCCGCCTTCCTGCTCGGGATCTCGCAGCCCGCGCTGGGCGTGTACGAGGCCCCGTTCATGATCGTCGCGCTCGCGATCGGCTCGATCGCCGCGATGTTCTTCGGGCGCGCTTACGTGGGCGCGCCGCCGCCGAGCCGGATCTGGTTCGGCGTCGCGGCGGCGGTGGCGGGGATCGCCGTGCTCGCCCGCGATCCCTTCGTCTCGGTGCTGGTGATGGGCCCGGTGGTGGTGGCGGTCACGATCGCGAACGCCATCGCGCAGGTCGTGTTCCTCGCGCGCTGGCGGCGCGAGGCGGGCAAAGCCACCACGTCGATCTATCTGCTCACCATGGCCTGGCCAGCGACGGTGCTGCTGGGCGTGCCCGACATCCTCGCCTGGCTCGGGCAGGGCGAGCCGACGTGGGGCGTCCGCACCGCGAGCCTCGGGATCATGGGGATCTCGCTCTACCAGGCGGCCGCGCTGACCCGCGAGCACCTCGTGTCGCTCGAGCGGTCCGACGAGCTCAACGCCGAGCTCGGCGAGCGCGTCAAGATGCTGCTGGCCAAGCAGCGCGAGGTCGAGCTCCTCAACGACGAGCTCCGGCGCCAGATCGCGGCGCGCTCGCGCGAGCTCGCCGAGAAGCTCGCGCGCATGGACGACGAGGAGCTGGTGCCGCCGCCGGCGCTCACCGCCGGTGCCCTGGTCGAGAACCGCTACCGCGTGCTCGAGGAGCTCGGGACCGGCGGCATGGGGACGGTCTACGAGGTGGAGCGGCTCTCGGACGCGAAGCACTTCGCGCTCAAGGCCCTGGTGGGCGGCGGCGGCGCCGAGTCACGCGCGCGGTTCGCGCGCGAGGCGCAGATCGTCGCGAACGTGAACCATCCGAACGTCATCTCCATCGTCGACGTCGACGTGGCGAAGAGCGGCTTCCTCTTCCTAGTGATGGAGCTCGTCGAGTCCGGGACCACGCTCCACGACGTACGGCGCCGCGAGCGCGACATCCCGTGGACGCTCGGCGTGCTCGCGCAGGTCGCCGCCGGCATCGCTGCCGTGCACGGCGCGGGCATCATCCACCG
>JAYTBL010000488.1:0-4154 GCA_043736975.1 Polyangiaceae bacterium | reverse complement strand
ACGAGCTCACGCACGGCTTCGACGACGAGGGCCGCCAGTTCGATGCCGACGGGAACCTCAAGGACTGGTGGGGCAAGGACGTGAACGCCGAGTTCGAGCGCCGCGCCGACTGCGTGAAGAAGCAGTACGACGGCTACGTCGTCCTCGGTGACGTGCACGTCAACGGCAAGCTCACGCTGGGCGAGAACATCGCCGATCTCGGCGGCCTCAAGCTCGCTTACACGTCGATGAAGACGAAGAGCGCCGCCCGCCCCGGCCCCGGCGCCAAGGGCGAGCTCACCGCCGACCAGGAGTACTTTCTCGGCTTCGCGCAGGCCTGGTGCGGGAAGATGCGCGACGAGGCGCTCCGCCACCAGGTCGCCACCAACCCCCATTCGCCGCCAAATTTCCGGGTGAACGGGCCGATCTCGAACACGCCGGAGTTTGCTCGGGCCTTCAACTGCAAGCCTGACGCGAAGATGGTCCGGAAGGATCGCTGCGAGGTCTGGTGATCACGGCGTAGGCTCGAGCGACATGCGTAATGCTCGGTCCGGTCTCGCTCTCCTCCTCGGCTCGGTCGTGTTCCTAGGCGTCGCGGGCTGTCCCTCGGCGGCGCCGCCCAAGGTCGTCGACGTCGAGCCCATCGATGCCGGCAGCGCCGGCTCCAACGCCACGACCGTGCGCGACTCCACGACGCCCGGCTCGACCCCTGTCCCCGCGAAGGGATCGGCGGGCGGCAAGCCGCGCGGACCGAAGGCGCCGCCCATCTCGCTCGACTCGGTGATGGGTACGGGCAAGGTGACGATCCCCGAGGGCAAGGTGGTGATCGTCGACTTCTGGGCAACGTGGTGCGAGCCCTGCAAGAAGTCCTTCCCCAAGCTCCAGGAGCTCTACGTGAAGTACAAGTCGAGCGGCCTCGAGATCATCGCCATCTCGGTCGACGACGACAAGAAGGGCGTGCCCGCCTTCGTGAAGGCGCACGGCGACGCGAAGTTCCTCGTCGGGTGGGACAAGGACCACGCGGTCGCGAACGCCTACAAGCCCGAGAGCATGCCGACCACGTTCATCCTCGACAAGTCCGGCAACATCGCCCACACCCACAAGGGCTACCGCGACGGCGAGACCGACGAGATGGAGAAGGAAATCAAGGCCCTCTTCTGAGCGCGGCTCACGCAACGGAGAGGCTACGTCGAGCATCGGAAGGGACCATGGAAGCAGGTCCCGGCTCGGTAGCCATCGTCACCGGCGCGAACACGGGGATCGGCAAGGAGACCGCGCGCGGCCTGGCGGCGCTCGGGGGCGTCGTGGTGCTGGCGGTGCGCGACGTGGCGAAGGGGGAGGCGGCGCGCGCCGAGATCGTCGCCACCACGAAGAACGAGCGCGTCGAGGTGCGGGCCCTCGATCTCGCGAGCCGGGCCTCGATCACGTCGTTCGCGCAGGAGCTCGCGGCGCAGCATGCCCGGCTCGACGTGCTCGTGAACAACGCTGGGGTCTGGACGCGCACCCGGCAGACCACCACCGACGGCTTCGAGACCACCTTCGGCGTGAACCACCTCGGCACGTTCTTGCTGACGCGCGAGCTCTTGCCCCTGCTCGAGCAGAGCGCGCTGTCGCGCATCGTGGTGCTGTCCTCGGGCCTCCACTACCGCGGGAAGATGGTCTGGGACGATCTCATGTTCGAGCGCCGCGCGTACGGCGGCACGACCGCTTACAACCAGTCGAAGCTCGCGAACGTCCTCTTCACGAAGGCGCTCGCGCGGCGGCTCGCGGGCAAGGGCGTGACCGTCAACGCGGTGCATCCCGGCGTCGTCTTCACCGAGCTCACGCGCGAGCTGCCGTCCTTCGTGCGCGGCATCGCGAAGCTCTTCATGCTGACGCCCGCCGAGGGCGCCGCCACCTCCCTGCACGTCGCGCTCTCCGAGGAGGGCGAGCGCACGAACGGCGCGTACTTCGAGAAGTCACGCCCCCGCAAGGCGGCGCCGGCCGCGCTCGACGAGGCCGCACAGGAGCGCCTGTGGGAGCTCAGCGAGCGGCTGCTCGGCCTGACGTCCTCCGCCGTTGCTCCGGCGCGCGCCGCCACCCCCGCGACCCCCGCGACCGCGATCTAGGGGCGCTTCGCGTGGAGGAGTGCGGTCCCGCGGCGGGGATCTTCGAGTCGACCGAACGGCACTGGTACCAGGCGGCGCTCGCGATCGGCTAGGCTGCCGGGGGCATGACGCCCACGCTGCGTCCCTACCAGCAAGCCGCGGTCGATGCGGTGCTCGCGGCGCGCCGCAGCGGGGTGCGGCGCATGGTGGTGTGCCTGCCGACGGGCGCCGGCAAGACCGTGATCTTCTCCCAGCTCGCGCGCCTCGCGAAGCGGCAGGTGCTGGTGCTCGCGCACCGCGAGGAGCTGCTCGGGCAGGCGCGCGAGAAGCTCGAGAGCGCGATGGGCGGCGAGGCGGTGGTGGCGGTGGAGCGCGGCGCCGATCGGGCATCGGCGGAGGCGAAGGTCCTCGTGTGCTCCATACGCTCGCTGCACGAGGAGCGGCTCGCGCGGGTGATCCGCGGGCGTGACGTGGGGCTCGTCATCTACGACGAGTGTCACCACGCCGCGGCCGACGACAACCTGCGCGTACTCCGCCAGCTCGGCGCTTTCGACGATGCGTGGACCGGCACGCTGCTCGGCTTCACCGCCACCACGTCGCGCGGCGACGGCAAGGGGCTCGACGAGGTCTTCGAGCGCATCGTCTTCTCGCGCAGCCTGCCCGAGATGATCGACGACGGCTACCTCGTGAAGCTGCGCGGCTTCCGCATCGACACCGCCGCCGATCTCTCGCGCCTCTCTGCCGGCGGGCAGGACTTCCGCGAGGAGGAGCTGGCCGAGGCGGTGGACATCGAGGAGCGCAACGCGCTCGTCGCCCGGTCGATCCAGGAGCTGGCCCGCGATCGACGCACCATCGCGTTCTGCGTCAACGTGAACCACGCGCGCAACCTCTCGCGCTCGCTCAACGTGCTCGGCGTGCCGGCGGGCATCGTGCACGGCATGATGCCGGGCGACGTGCGCAAGCAAGCGCTCGCCGACTTTCGTGAGGGCCGCACTCAGGTGCTCACGAACGTGGCGGTGCTGACCGAGGGCTTCGACGATCCGGGCGTCTCCTGCATCGCCATGGCGCGGCCCACGCGCTCCGAGGGCCTCTACGCGCAGTGCGTGGGACGCGGAACGCGGCTCGCGAGCGGCAAGAGCGACTGCCTGATCCTTGACTTCGTCGACGTCTCGAGCCTGAGCCTGTGCACGCTGCCTTCGCTGTTCGGCGCGCCGCGCGATCTCGATCTCCTGGGCGAGGACGCGCGCGAGGCGGGACGGGTGTGGCAGCAGATCCTCTTCGACCATCCGGGCTTCGAGCTCGAGGCGGGGGTGCTCACCCTGAGCGAGATCCAGGACCGCGCCGCGAACTTCGATCCGCTGACCCTGGAGGCCGACATCGAAGTACGCGCCATCTCCGGCAACGCGTGGTTCTCGCTGGGGCGCCACGGCGTCGGGCTGCACTTCCAGCGCCGCCCCGGGCGCGCGAGCGAGGTGGTGGTCCTCAAGAAGCGCGCGCGGGGCAAGGCGTGGGAGATCGCGCTCGACGGCAAGGTGATGGATCGCTACTCGCGCATGGAAGACGCGGTGCAGGCGGTCGACTACGAGATCACGCAGATGGGTCGCGCGGCGGCGGCCTCGGCGCTCGCGACCGCGCCCTGGCGGCGCGCGCTCTCCGGAGAGCTCGCGGCGAGCGAAGCGCTGCGCCTCGCAGTGTGGAAGCGCGTGATGGGTCGCTGATCAGCGCCTCGATCGCGGCGCGCGCCATGGCCAGGCCCAGGCCCGAGCTCCGGCCCACGCGCGACTTCGGGGTCCGCCCGACGGTGGAGACGTTGCGTCGTAGCGCTCGATGCGTAGTGTCGAGACCGGTCGCGAATCGCTGATAGGGCGAGCCGTGCGGGTAGGTGTGGGTCGCGCTTCACCGCACCAGATCCTCGTTGCGGTCACCGTGATGCAGAACCTCGAAGGCGAGGTCGAGGCCCTTGCCTTCGGCACGTCGACCCTCACGAGGGCGAGAAAGGCCGGCCGCGAGGGATCGTAGTGGCTCGCGTGAACCGTGCGCCGTGCGTCGCCCCGCACCACGAAGATCTTGCTGCACGCCGTATCGATC
>JAYTBL010000487.1:0-9924 GCA_043736975.1 Polyangiaceae bacterium | reverse complement strand
GCGGCGCAAGAGGGTCGCCCAATCCACGCGGGAAAGCGGCGCGTAGAGCGCGCCGCCAAGGAGTCGGTCCCAGTGCGCGATGGAGAGGATGTTCGGGGCCACCTGCAACGCCGCCCCCGTCACGAGGAGCGTCGACGTCGGCACCGACGTCGGCACAGCCGAAGCGGTCGCGACGAGCGCCGCCTCACCCGTCCCACGCTGCGCGCACGGCCCCAGCCCTGGCCGCTCGATGCGCGAGACGACGGCGGCAGCAAGCTCCGCTCCCGCCTCTGCCACGGAGGCGTTATGCTGCCCGGTGCCGATGGAACGGGGCCCTTGCGCGAGCGCCGCTCTCTTCGTGCTGGGTTTCCTGCCGCTCGCGGCGCTCGCGCGCGCCGCGCCGCGCGAGCCGGCAGCCCCCGCCGACGCTCGCCCCTTTCACCTCTCCTACGACGCCTCGGCCCCGTCGTGCCCCGACGCGCCTGCCTTCCGGGCCGCCATCCGCGCGCGGACGGACCGGGCCAGGCTCGCCGGCGAGCGCGAGAAGGCGACGACGTTTGCCGTGCGCATCACGGCCGGCCCGGACGAGAGGGTCGTCGGTGAGCTCACGATCCACGAGCCCGACGGCGCGCCGCGCGTGCGGACCATGGAGAGCGAGACCTGTGGCGACGTCGCCCGGGCGATCGCGCTCGTGGTCGCGCTCGTCCTCGATCCCGACGCGGACACGAGCGCCGACCCGCCCCTCCCGGTGCCGGATGGGCCGGATGGGCCCGATGCCCCTCGACCTCCGCCGGCGTCGCCTCCTCCCACCGCGAACCCGAGCTCCGCTGCCACCGGCCCGCCCCCGTCGCCGGCGCCCGCGACGGTCCGCGTCGGGGTCGGCGGCGCGATCGGGGTGCTCGGCGGCGTCGGCCCTTCGGTGGCGCCGCTCGCCGGAGCCTTCGTCGAGGCGGAACGAGCGGGCGCGGGGCCGTCGTGGTTCCGTCCCACCGCGCGCCTCGCGGTCGATCTCGCCACCGTCGCGGGCGATCACGGCGTCGGCTCGCAGCGATACCTCTGGCTCGCCGCGACGGCCCGCGTGTGTCCCGTCCAGCTCCCGGTCGGCACCTCGGTCCGGGTCGGCCCCTGCGTCGGGATGCAAGCCGGCAGGCATCAGGCGACGACGTCGGATTTGCCGAATGCCCGGACCTCCGCGAAGCCCTGGCTCGCGCCGACCGCCACCGTCTCCCTCGCCTGGCGCGCGACGGGACGGGTGACGCTCGAGCTGCAGGGCGGGATCGTCGTCCCGCTCGTACGGACGCGCTTCTTCCTCGCCCCGGACGTCACGCTGTTTCGCGTCCCGGCAGTGACGGGCATGGCCGCGGCCAGCGCTATCGTTCACTTTCGTTGAGGCCGCGTCACTATTTCGAAGCAATCTGGCCACGCGCGGGGATTGGGTCCTTGCGATGTCGACGTCACGCGCCCACCTGGAGGAACCGATAGCGCCCTCCACCCGGCACGGTGAGACCGAGCTCCTCGCGCGCCGGCGAGAAGAGGAAAAGGTCGCCCTCATTCGCGCGCACCTCGTGCCC
Organism: Polyangiaceae bacterium; assembly: GCA_043736975.1. GTDB lineage: Bacteria > Myxococcota_A > Polyangia > Polyangiales > Polyangiaceae > Labilithrix. Next base: position 8,374 of record JAYTBL010000487.1, on the reverse strand, counting down.
GTGTGGGGGTTCCTGCGCCGACTCGGGCTCTCCCCCGAGGACGCCGAGGACGCCGCGCAGGAGGTCTTCCTCACCGTCATCAAGAAGCTCGATGCCATCTTCGATGGCCAGGAGAAGCGCTTTCTCTTCGGCGTGGCGGTCCGCGTCGCGAGCCACCGGCGGCGCGCGCTGAAGTCGCACGGCAGCCGCCTCGTCGAGCTCGAGGTCGAGAGCGTCGAGTCCGGGGCTATCCCATCCGACGAGCTGATGGAGCGAAAGCAGGCGCTCGTGCTGCTCGACCGAGCCCTTGCGTCCCTCGACGAAGAGTTGCGGGCCGTCTTCATCCTCTACGAGCTCGAAGAGATGACCATGCAGGAGATCGCCAACGTGACGGAGACCCCGCTGGGCACCGTCTCCACGAGGCTCCGTCGCGCCCGCGAGCAGTTCCAGAAGGCCACGCGCCGGCTCCAAGCGAGGCAGACATGACGTCCCCCAAGAGGCTCGTCGACGAAGGGACGTCGCTCGATCGCACGCTGCTGCGCGCCGCGCGTGAGGATCGGCCGGCGCCGGACTTCGAGCGTCGCGTCATCGCGGCGGCCCTGGCCCCGACCACGGTCGCGCCGCCTCTGCATTCGCCGTCACGCCTCGCGCGCCTCGCGCGCCTCGCGCGACCCGGGCTGATCGTGGTCGCGATCGGCGCGGGCGCAGCGATGGTGGGACGGCGGGGTGCGGATCGACCGCCTGCAACCGCGCCTTCGGTGGCGATCGCGCAGAGCACTCCCGTCCCTGCGCCTCCCGCAGCCGCCGCTGCGACGTCCATTCCGGCCGAGGACGAGCCCATCGCGGTCACCACTCCCCAGCGCGCGCCGCTTCCCGGCGTCGCAGCGCCGGTCGTCGCGAGCGCCCCGCGCGGCTCGGGCTCGCCATCGACGCCACCGCCGGTCGTCGACACCGCGGCGAAGCGTGCCTTGCCTTCGCTCGGCCGCGAGGTCGAGCTGCTCGACGCCGTGAAGCAGCGGCTGAAGGCGGGCTCGCCAGCCGAAGCCGAACGCGCGCTCGACGCCTACGACGATGAGTTCCCGCAAGGCACGCTGAAGCCGGAGTCGAGCGTTCTCCGTATCCGCCTGCTCCTCGCGAGCGGCCAGCGCGCGCGCGCCATTGCCCTCACCGACGAGGTTCTCCGGCGCGACCCGAACAGCGTCCACGCGAAACGGATGCGCGCGCTGCTCGCCGCCGACGGCGCGGAGCCATGACGCGATGCACCCTCTGACCCTTCGACACCTTGCGCTCAGCGCAGCGCTGCTCGTCACCGGCGCGCTCGTCTGGAGCTGTGCCGGCCCCGAAGCCTATCTCGGTGACGTGCCGCCGAGCGCCGATGGTCCTGTCCTCACCAGCGACGGAGCGGCCGAGGCGAGCGGGGACGCCGGCCCGCGCCAGTGCCTGGCCACCGAATGCCCTGCGCCATACACGACCTGCCCTTCCGAGTTCGGACCGACGTACAAGTGCGCGGTCGATCCACGGCGCGACCGCAAGCACTGTGGAGCGTGCGGCCACGAGTGCATCACGCTCGCGCCGATCCACATGACCTCTCGCTGCGTCGAGGGGGCGTGCGAGCTCGAATGCTACAGCCTCCCCGAGTACGTGTTCCCGGACGGCGAGCGCGCGACCAGCTACCAGAACTGCAACGGGCTCCTCGATGACGGGTGCGAGGTCGATCTCCTCTCGAATCGCGACCACTGCGGGAGCTGTGGCAATGCCTGCGCCGCAGGCCAGCGTTGCTTCGGCGGCAAGTGCGGATGCCCGACCGGGCTCACCGACTGCGACGGCACCTGCGTCGACCTCACCACCGACGACCTGAGCTGTTCGGCTTGCGGAAAGGCCTGCGCGCCCCCCAAAAACGCGTGCGACCCGCTCCCCGCCAACGCGGGGTACGGCTGCGCCGACAGCACGTGCGGCCGGCTGAAGTGCGACGGTCACTTTGCCGACTGCAACAAGGACCTCGCGCTCGGGTGCGCGTCCAACGGCTGCGAGACCTCGCTCCTCGAGCCGAGCAACTGCGGACGCTGCGGGAAGGTCTGCCAGGCCGACGAGCAGTGCAGCGACGACGGCTTCACCGTCGATTGTCGGCCCAGCTGCGCGAAGAGCGGCAAGACCACGTGCGACGGCCACTGCGCCGATATCGCGAACGACCCCGACAATTGCGGCGGCTGTGGCTTGTTCTGCCCGACGAGCGGGCCGGCACGGCAGCGCGCATGCCACAAGGGGGTGTGCGTCGCGGATTGCGTCGATGGTTTCGGCGACTGCAACGGCGACCCCACCGACGGCTGCGAGACCGATCTGCGCGTCCATCCTTCCCATTGCGGCGCGTGCGGTGCCTCCTGCGATCTCGCACGCGGCCAGCCGTGCATGGAAGGCCAGTGCCTGGTCGGCCCATGCGATGGGCCGGTGACGCGATGACGACGCTCCGACATCATCACGCGAGGCTCGCCCTCGCCCTGTCGCTCGTCGCGCTGCCCGTCGGCCTGGCGCTCGCTAGCTGCGCGGATTCGGAGCAGACGGCATCGAGCGACGTCGACGCGTCGACGTTGCAGCCCGGTCCCGACGCGGCGTCCGGCGCGACGGATGCGGGATGCGAAGCCGGCTCGGCGACATGCGTCTCCAGCGCTCTGTCGTGCGCCGAGGCGGACTTCTGCCCGGTCACGTCCCCCATCGACCGTCGCAACGTCCTGCTGGCCGTCTCCGCGACGAGCGCGAGCGACGTGTGGGCGGTGGGGTCCGGCGGAACGATCCTCCACCACGACGGCAAGGCGTGGACCGCCGTGCTCTCGGGCACGACCGACACGTTGAACGCGGTGTGGGGCAGCAGCCCCGCGGACGTGTGGATCGCGAGCTCGTCGTCGACCATCCTCCACGGGAACGCGACGAAGTGGTCCGTGGTCCCTGCCTTCACGAAGGGCTCGATCCGAGCTGGGCGCATGCACGCGCTCTGGGGGGCCAGCGCCAGGGACGTACGCGTCGGCGGTCAGCCCTTCTCGACCTTCGACGACCAGCTCGGCATCAGCGCCGAGGGCAACCACCTGCGAACCCTCACCGACGGCGGCGCGGGCTGGGAGGTCACGAGCGGCCTCCAAGGGAGGTGGACGCTCGCCACGGTACGCGCGATCTGGGGCAGCTCCGCGAGCGACGTGTGGATGTCTCTCGACAACGGCGACGAGGAGCCGTGGGCGCGCGGCACGCTGGTGCACGGCACCGCGGCCTCCGCCGGGACGCCGCTGACCTGGAGCTCGGTGGACAGCCAGTCGACGGGCGTGCTCGAGGCGATCTGGGGCGCGGGCGGCGAGGTCTGGGCGGTGGGCGCCGCCGGGGCGATCCGCCGCTTCACCCCCGGCGCGGCGCGCTGGGCCACGGTGCCGGCCAAGACGACCGCCACCCTCCACGCGATCTGGGGCAGCGGCCCGAAGGACGTGTGGGCGGTCGGTGATGCCGGCACGATTCTCCACTTCGACGGCGCAGCGTGGACCTCGGCGACGGTCGCCTTCCCGCTGGGCGAGAAGCCGACGCTCCGCGGCGTCGGGGGCAGCGGACCGAACGACGTCTGGGTGGTCGGCGACGCATTTACCCTGCACTTCACGGGAAAGAAGGCCGCGCGATGAGCGCCAAGCACCACACGCGAAACGGTCTGTTCGGCGTGCTGCTCGCCGTCGAGGGCCTCATCCTCGCGGCGACGGCGTGCGCGACCTCCGAGGAGCCCGTGGCACCGGAAGGAGACGAGGCGGCGGCGCCCGACGCGCGCGTGGCGGCCGACACCTCCGCGCCGGACGCCCCCGACGGGAGCACGAAGGACGCCGCGGTCCGGACCTGCTCCGACCAGGATTTCTGCCATACCGCCCTCCCGCCGAACGAGACGCTGCGCGACGTCTGGGGCGACGGTACGAACGTCTGGTCGGTGAGCGAGGAGGGCGACGTCCTCCGCTGGGATGGCACGGCGTGGAAGGTCCACGCGTCGGCGCTCGGCGCGCTCTACGCGGTGTGGGGAAGCGGACCGACCAACGTGTGGATCGGCGGCGAGCGAGGCCTCTTCCACGGCACCGGCGCTTCCTCGGCGGCGCTGGTCTTCGCGCCCGAGGCCGCGCCGGGCAACGCGCAGGCTCCGATCCGGTCGATCTGGGGCACCGGCGCGACCAACGTGTGGGCGGTCGGCGGCTACGTCGATGCCGACTTCCTTCCCCGCGGCAGGGTCCTGCGGTACCGCGCAGCGGGCGACGCCGGCCCATCGTCGTGGGTCGTCGACCCGCTGTCTTCACGGCCGCTGTCCTTCACGCGCGTCTGGGGGACCACGGCGAGCGGAACGTGGATCGGAGGGGACGACGGCTCGGACTTCGCCCAGACCGGCGGCGTCTTCCGGCGAACGCCGACCGCGAACGCCTTCGTGGTCGTCGCCGTGCGTGCCTTCGACGCCGCGGCCAAGAAAGACTCCGCGCTGGTGGGCTTCACCGCGGGGGGCGCGAGCGCGGACGGCGCGATGCTCCTCGCCGGCAAGAACGGGGAGGCCACGCCCGGCTTCTGGCGCGGGGTCACGCCCGACGGCGGCGCCGAGGCCGGATCGTATGCGTGGTCGTACGGAGCGCGCGACCTCAACGACCTGCCGGTGCATGCGGTATGGGGACCGAGCGTCGACGATACGTGGGCCGCAGGAGACTACGGGCGCCTCCGTCGGTGGGATGGCGCGCTCTGGAAGCAGGCGGCGCTCATGATCGCGGACCTCCCGGTCATCACGCCGCTGTTCGCCATGTGGGGCGCCTCCTCCGACGACTTCTGGGTTGTCGGTCGTGACATCGCGCTCCACCGCAAGAAGAGGCCGTGACGTGATGCGCAGGATCGTGACCGTGCTCGTCTGCTCCTTCGCCCCGCTCGCAGCCGTCGCGAGCCTCATGCTCGTGGCCTGCTCCGACGACCCCCGTCCGCCGATCGACGACGCCGCGACGACCGAGGCCTCGCTTCCGGAGGCCGCCACGCCGGTGGACGCCGGCGATCCCGACGCGCGCGACCCGTTCGACGGGCGCGACGAGCCCGTCGTCTGCGACGCTTCGGTGTGCGTCACCGAGCTGGTCGCTGGCGAGCATCACTTCTGCGCCCGGACCAGCGACGGCAAGGTCCGCTGCTGGGGCGACGACGCGAAGGGCCAGCGTGGCCTTGCCCCGTCGGACGCCGGCGTCGACGCAGCGGCCGACGGCGGCGGCGGCGACGCCTCGAAACCCACGGTGACGACGCTGGGAGGGATCACGCAGATCAGCGCCGCGGGCAACACGACGTGCGCGCGCGCCGAGGACGGGGGAGTCCTGTGCTGGGGTGGAAACGAGGCCGGCGACCTCGGGCGCGGGGGCGACGCCGGCTCCGATGATCTCCGCCATCCCGTTCCGGCGCGGGTCGTCATCGAGCCCGCGGCGCGCGTCGACGTCGGCGAGCGCAGCAGCTGCGCGACCACCGCCCCGGGGAAGGTGATCTGCTGGGGCGAAGGACCGGCGCCCGCGGAGCTGGGCCTGCCCGTGACCCGTACGGCAGCCGGTCTCGACACCGGGTTCGCGCTCGCGCGCGACGGAACGCTGCTGACGTGGGGCGAGGTCGCCGGCGGCGCAGGCGTCCTCTCCGGTCGCATCTCCTCGGTGACGCCGACGCCGCTCGCCAGCCCGGTACAGGGCCTTTCGTCGATCTCGAGCTTCGCGGTCTCGGGGCCGACCCCCGGCCGCATTCCGCCGGGAACGATCCCCGGCTCGCCGCTGCCTCCGTCGAACCAGCACGCGTGCGCGGTGATGAAGGGCGAGATCCATTGCTGGGGCAAGAGCGAGCGCGGGGCGCTGGGGAGCGGTCTCCCGGACGCCGTCATCCCGCTCCCGACGTACGCCCGGCTCGCCACCAAGGCGTATGCCCAGCAGCTCGCGGCCGGCGGAGAGACGACCTGCGCCCGCCTCACCGACAGCACGGTCACCTGCACCGGAGAGAACGCGCGCGGACAGCTCGGGACGGGCATGACCGGTCCGTTCTCGAGCACGTTCGTCCCGGCCAGCACGCTCCTCGGTCGCGCCGTCCAGGTGGCGGTCGCGCGCGAATCGGTCTGCGCGCTGATGCAGGGGGGCGAGGTCGCGTGCTGGGGTGGCAACGCGCACGGTGAGCTCGGTCTCGGCGCTCCCGATCAAAGGCCTCATCCCTCCGCAACCAAGGTCCCGTTCTGAGGAGGCTGAGACGATGACGTTCGACCTTCGCGCTCCCAAGCTCCCGGCACGCCTCGCGTGCGTGGCCGCCATCCTGGCCATCGCCGCAGCGTGCAACAGCCGCTCCGGCTTCGAAGAACCGCCTCCTCCCGGGTTCACACCCGCGGAGGGAGGCGTTCCGTGCTCCGACCGCAAGTGCTCGCCGGATCTCAGGAGCGTCTTGAACGCCTGCGCCGACGGCAAGGACGCCGTGCTCGAGGTCTGCGCGGACGACCAGGGCTGCGGCGCCGGAAGCTGCGTCGATGCGTGCGAGAGCGCGCGCCTCTCCAAGGGATCCATCGGCTGCTCGTTCTGGACGCTCCCTCCCGATGACGAGAACATCGGCAAGGGCGCATGCTTCGTCGCCATGATCGCCAACACCTGGACGCGGCCGATCACGCTCCACGGCGAGCTCGGTGCTCAGGCGCTCGACCTCTCCAGGTCGACGTACGTCGCGACGAAGAACGGCAAGGACACGACGTACACGCCGCTCGTGGGACCGGTTCCGGTCGGTGAGGTAGCGCTCGTCTTCCTCTCCCAGGAGGACAAGCCTTCGAGCAGCAACTTCACGCGGTGCCCCGCCGGCGTGGTGCCGGCGCTCCTGGCCGACCCGATCGCGCACGGCACCGCGAAGACCCGCGCCTTCCATCTCCTCACCGACGCGCCCGCATCGGCGTACTCGATCTTTCCCTATGGCGGAGCCGAGTCGTTCTACCCGACCGCGACGTTGCTGCTGCCCGAGTCGTCGTGGGAGACGAGCTACGTCGCGGTCAGCACCGCCCGCCTCTCGCGCTTCGGCAAGCCTGGAACGGAGCCGCGTACGCTCCAGATCGTCGCCGCTCAGGACGACACGACGGTCACGATGCGCCCGACGGTGGCCATCGCGCAGGGGTCCGACGTCGCGCCGGCGAACCAGGGCGAGACGCAATCCTGGAAGCTCTCCCGCGGACAGGTCCTGCAGATCAGCCAGCGCGACGACACGAGCGGAAGCCCTATCGTCTCGAGCAAGCCGATCGGCGTGTTCGGCGGGTCCGCGTGCGCGTTCCTCCCCGGTGAGCTCGAGTATTGCGATCTCACCCAGCAGCAGATCGCGCCGTTCTCGCAGTGGGGGAACGAGTACGCGCTCGTCCCGTTCGCCCCTCGCATCGAGAGCCTCACGGGCGAGGCGCGCGAGCTGGTTCCGTGGGGCTTCGTCGGCGCGGTGGACGGGACCGTCCTCACCTACGACCCCGAGCGCCCGCTCGGCGCACCGGCGAAGCTCGAAGCCGGCGAGACGGTGAGCTTCTTCAGCGACTCGCTGGTCGTCGTGAAGAGTCAGGACGCGGCGCATCCGTTCCACGCCGAGGTCTACATGACCGGCGCGAAGTTCAACGGCGGAGCCGGGGAGCCCGCGACGGGACCGATGGGCCCGTTTCGGCCCAGCAGCATCGGAGATCCCGACTTCGTCAACGTCGTGGCCAGCGACCAGTTCCTCGACCGCTACATCTTCTTTGCAGATTACACGTACCCGAACACCTCGCTCACGCTCGTTCGCCGCAAGACCGCGCGCGGCTTCCTGCGCGTCGACCTCGCCTGCGCCGGCGAGATCACCGGGTGGCGTCCGGTCGGGACCAAGGGCGAGTACGAGTACGTCTGGGTGAGCCTGACCAAGGGCTTCGCGCCGACGACCTTTGCCAAGGGGACGTGCAGCTACGGGCGCCATGAAGCAAAGAGCGAGGGCCCCTTCTCCGTGACCGTGTGGGGTGTCGGTCAGGACGCCAGCTACGGGTATGCAGGCGGCCAGGGTAGCCGCCCGGTCAACAACGCCACCCCCCCGCCGGTCCGCTGATCGCTCTCCGCTTCGACGCGCCAGGGTGCGCGCTTCATGCAGCGCCCGCCTACCAGGTCTGGCGCGGGTTCAGCGGGGGCGTCGTCGCGGGGAGGGGTTGGCCGTCGGGGCCGGGCCACTTCGCGCGGAGGCCTTCGTCGAGGATCAAGTAGACCTGCGACAGGCTGATGTTGTGCTGCTTCGCCAGCTTGCGGAAGAAGAGGCGCTCGAAGTGGCCGCGGTCGTCCTCGCGGGACCAGAGGTGACCGTTCCAGCTGTTGGTCTGGAGGGCGTGCTCGCGCAGCGCCTGCTCGTTCTCGGAGATCTGCTCGAAGATCTC
>JAYTBL010000486.1:0-1524 GCA_043736975.1 Polyangiaceae bacterium | reverse complement strand
CGCGTCGCTCATGCGGGGCGACGGAACATGCGTGATCGCGACGACGCTCATGCCTCGCGGACGGTAACAGACCGATCAGTCGTGATTGGTCTTGCTTGCCACTTACATAGTGCTACACCGGAACCAGAATGAAGCTGAACCTCCTTTCCCTTGCCGTTTCCCTCTCGCTTGCGTCCCTTCCGATGCTGACCGGGTGCGCCGCCGACACCTCGTCCGAGGCGTCCGACGACGACGCCTCCGAGCTCGCCGAGTCCTCGGAGGACGCGATCACCGGGTCGCCCTCGAACTTCGGCTACTTCGTCGTGACCCGCCAGGACCCGCGCAAGTGCGCCTCGCCGATGTGCGGCGGGTGGTTCGTGAAGCGCGTCAACCAGGCGACCACGCGTTGCGCGGACGGCACGCGCCAGCCCGATTGCTACCAGGGCACGATCGAGCTCAACAACGTCGGCCTCTCTCAGCGCGAGGAGGAGGACCTCCGCGCGTCATTTCTGAGCGGCAACGCCGTCCTCAAGGCGCTCCAGTACAAGAAGAAGATCAACGGCATGACGATCGGCACGCTCAAGGCGAGCGAGGGCTGGGTCGGCGCCACCGGCTCGGCCGCGACCGGGTCCTTCTACCGCGCCGCCGATAACGGGCTTCGCTGCGTGAAGGCCCCGTGCCCGTCGACGACGGCGTTCCAGCTGAACGGCCGCGAGGACCACAACGTCATCCGGGCAATCCTCGAGAACACCGCGACGCCGGCGAGCCAGGAGGCGCTCGACCGCGCCGGTCAGGCGCTCGGCACCGCCGAGGGCGTGATCATCGCAGGCGGCATCGCGCTCCCGAAGTGCGTGCCCAACTCGAACTGCGGCCCGCTCATCATCGCGCAGGAGTTCTTCCTCCGCGTCACGCGCCGCGAGGATCGCGGCTGCGGCGGTCGCGGCAACTCGAGCTGCAACGCCGGTCAGTTCTGCCAGTGGCAGCCGAAGGACATCTGTGGCGCCGCCGATGCCGGCGGCCTCTGCCAGTACAAGCCGGACTTCTGCACGCAGGTCTTCAAGCAGGTCTGCGGTTGCGACGACAAAACGTACAGCAACGCCTGCGTCGCCGCGAACGCCGGGATGTCCGTCGTGAGCGACGGCGCCTGCAAGAAGTAAGCGGCGGGGTCGGGCGTCAGCGGCGCGGCGGCGGAGCAAGCTCGCGAGCGCGATGAGATGCGACGCGCCCGAGGGTCATCACCAATAGCCAGCGCTGTCTGATCGTTGCCGGCGCTGCAGGATCGCGAACACCTCCGCGTTTGGCGTGCTGACCGCGAACGAGGGTCAGCTTCCGGGGGGCGACGAGGTCATGGTGCAGCCGCGAGCCCTGAGATCGCCTTGACGACGCGCCGGAACCTCGGCGACGACGTCGAACCAAGTACCGTCGCCGGTGCCGCGCCCATTCTGCGCGATATCGCCGCGACCGGCTGCCTACTTCTTCGGCTCGGGAGCTGCGGGAGGCGGCAGAGCGCGCGAGAGAATCTCTTCACTGAGATCTTGGAGCTTT
>JAYTBL010000485.1:0-1528 GCA_043736975.1 Polyangiaceae bacterium | reverse complement strand
CGCCGGAGAGCTGCCAGGCCATGGAGACGGTCCGGCCGTGCACCCCGCCGACCACGCCGCGCATCCGCAGCTTCTTCTTCGCCGTGAACGGAGGCCTCTTCTCCAGGCTCGCGGGCAGAAAGATCACCCAGTAGCTCATCGTCCCGCCGATGAGCAGCTCCTCGAGCTTTGCCTCGAAGACGTGCTCGAACATCGGCTTCGATCGATCCTTGCGCACCCCGCTCCTCGCGTTCGTTCGCTTCGTCCCAGCCATCGTCCAGAACGTACCGCGGTCGCAGCCGCCCGCAACCAGCTGTCGACACGCTCGTTCCTCTCGAGCGCGGAAAGTGTCAACGCGCGCGAGACAGGCGATACGACAATTCTATGTTGCGATCGAGGCGAGGAGCGGCGGCCGGCGTAGCGACCCGACATGGCGCAGGCAGGCGGCACCGACGTGGCGAAGCTCGACGAGGCGCTCGAGAAGCTCTACGCGCTCGTGTCCTCACCGGCACGCCGGGGTAAGCTTGCGTGATGGAGAAGGCGCATCGGTTGCTGTTCGCGGCGCCGGCCGTCGTTTCGTGGCTCTGGGCCGCCGCCGCATGCACGTCGTTCACCAGCGACCCGGTCGCCGAGCCCGGCGAGGCATAGGTGTTAGCCCAGCATCGCCAGCATGGTGTCGCGCGGCCGTGGCCGTCGGCCGCGCTCGTCGGCGCGGGCGATGTGGTCGACGCAGCGCTTCAAGACTGGCTGCAGGTCACGGAGCGGAACGGGCAGTAAGCCGGCGCACACGAGTTGCCAGACCAACTTCGCGACGTACCAAGGCTCGGCGACCGCGGCGGCGAGGCGTCGCCGGGGCCGCTTCGGAGCCGAGGAGGGCGAAGCGGGCTTCACCGGGGGAAAAGTCCTCCGCGGGGGAGGCTATGCGCGTCGCGATGAGTTGCAGAAGAAGTTTTGCGCAGATCCAACTGTGGATCGTTTCGGGAAGGAAGTTGGGAAGCCGGTCGAGTTCTCGAATTGACTTGGACCGCTTGAACTCTAGTTCGATCTGCCACCGTGCGCGGTAAAGCTCGAGCACCTGCGCGGCGGTCAGCTCCTGCAAGACGGTCGTGAAGACCACGACGAACTCCGCCGTGTAGAGCGTCTCCTCGTCGCAAACGCCCTCGGCTTCGCGCTTGGCGCGTTGTCGAGCCGCTTCGACCTTGTTCTCGGGTACTCGCAGCCAGCAGACGCGACCCGGAATGCGTTCGTCGCCGAAGTGCACGAATGCGCGTTGTTGATGCGCGGTCTCGCGGTCGGTGGTGGCTCGGAGCAGCGCCGCGACGTCGAGACGCTTACCCTGCTTGTCGTAAAGTGGGAGCGTCCCTCGGTTGTGTCGAACGATGATGTGTGCGCCGGGCGTTCGAATCGCGGCCACGCCGGGGGGATTCGCGTATCCACGATCGAGCAGCCATAGCTCGCCCTGCTCCGCGCGAAATCGGCGAGCCGTCTCGCCGCCGCGCTCGTCGGTCACCTCGATGTGTCGAGGCGTCAGGTCGGCGAGCCGCAGAGC
>JAYTBL010000484.1:0-4169 GCA_043736975.1 Polyangiaceae bacterium | reverse complement strand
TGATCGGTGTCTGGGGCGGCTCGAACCGCATCAAGGCGTCGCTCAAGTTCTTCCTCTACACGATGTTCGGCTCGATGCTGATGCTCGCCGCCATCCTGTACGTCGCGTACACCTACGGCAAGCTCACGGGCGGTCCGACGTCCTTCGACTACTTCGAGCTCCAGCGCATCCAGTTCCCCAAGAACATCCAGTTCTGGCTGTTCGCGGGCTTCGCGGCCTCCTTCCTCATCAAGGTCCCGATGTTCCCGGTGCACACGTGGCTGCCGGACGCGCACACCGAGGCGCCCACCGCGGGCTCGGTGATCCTCGCCGCGGTCATGCTCAAGATGGGCACCTACGGCTATCTCCGCTTCTGCATCGGGCTCTTCCCGGAGTCTGCGGCGGAGGCAGCGGCCACGCTGGGCGGCGTGGCGGTGCTGGGCGGCATCCTCTACGGAGGCTTCTGCGCGTGGCGCCAGGACGACGTGAAGCGGCTCGTCGCGTACTCGTCGGTCGCTCACCTCGGGTACGTGATGCTCGGCCTCTTCGCCGGCACGCAGGCCTCGATGGAGGGCGCGGTCCTCCAGATGGTGAACCACGGCATCTCCACGGGCGCGCTCTTCCTCCTCGTCGGCGTCATCTACGACCGCCGCCACACGCGCATGCTCGACGATTTCGGCGGCCTCGCGAAGGTGATGCCGGTCTACGCGACGCTCTTCATCATCGCGACGCTCGCCAGCATCGGCCTCCCCGCCACCAACGGCTTCACCGGTGAGTTCCTGATCATCACCGGCACCTTCGTGACCAACAGGCTCGGTCACGTGAACGGCATCCAGGCGGTCGGTGCGGCGCTCGGCGTCATCATCGCGGCGCTCTACATGCTGAGCGCGGTGCAGAAGATGTTCTTTGGCCCCATCACGCGCGAAGAGAACAAGAAGCTCAAGGACATCAACTCGCGCGAGCTGCTCGCTGTCGCGCCGCTGATCCTCGCCATCTTCGTGCTTGGCCTCGCGCCCAACCTCCTCCTCAACCAGATGCGTGGCGCGGTCAGCCGCACCATCGCCGACATGACGGCGCGGGTCCCGCGGCCCGGCGTCGTCTACGAGGGTCCGATCCGGCTCTTGCCGCGCCGGCCCGAAGCGCCGAAGGTGGCGGCCGCTGCCGCTCCCGCGGCTGCGCCCACCACCGAGGGGGCTCGCTGAACATGCTGCTCGCATTTCTTCTCTCCCCGCTCCTCGTCGTCGCCATCGGCGGCATGCTGCTCATGCTCGCGGAGGCGTTCGCGGCTCCGGGGCGGCGCGGCGGCCTCGCCCTCGGCGCCACCATGGTGTTCGCCACCGGCTTCGCGTTCTCGATCGGCCTCTGGCTCTACGGCGTCGAGGACATCCCCGATCGCGAGGCGCTCGCGCCCTGGCTCGTCATCGATCGCTTCGCGGTCTTCTTCGACGGCCTCTTCTGCCTCGGCGGCGTGCTCGCCTCGCTGCTGGCCGGCGGGTATCTCGCCGAGCACAAGATCGAGCGCGGCGAGTTCTACATGCTCCTGCTCTTCGCCACCGTCGGCGCGATGATGCTCGGCTCGGCGGGTGATGCGCTGACCGTGTTCCTCGGCCTGGAGACGATGTCGATCGGCGCCTACGCGATGACCGCGTTCCGGCGCACCTCGCCGCGATCCGCGGAGGGCGCGCTCAAGTACTTCCTCCTCGGCGCGTTCGCCGTCGCGCTCCTCCTCTATGGCTTCGCGCTGCTCTACGGCGCGACCGGGCATACCGACCTCGCCGGCATCGGCGACGCGGTGAAGCGCGGCGGCGATCACTCGTCGATGATCATGGTGGCGCTGGTCCTGGTGCTGGTCGGCTTGCTCTTCAAGGTCAGCGCGGTGCCGTTCCACATGTGGACGCCCGACGCCTACGAAGGCGCGCCCACCCCCGGCACGACGTACATGGCGTCGGTGGTGAAGGCTGGGGCGTTCGCCATGCTCCTGCGGGTGATGCTCACCTGTTTCGGGGACAAGGCGTCGATGTCGTGGGCCACCGGCTGGCCGCCGGTCCTCGCCTGGATCGCGGTCATCACGATGACCGTCGCGAACCTGGTCGCGGGTCAGCAGGAGTCCGTCAAGCGCATGCTCGCGTACTCGAGCATCGCGCATGCCGGCTACCTGCTGGTCGGCGTCGTGTCCTGCATGCACTCGCCGTCGCAGGGCGCCTCGAGCGTCCTCTTCTATCTCCTCACGTACACGGTCTCGACCGCCGGTGCGTTCGGCGCGCTCATCTTGTGCGGCAGCCGCGGCAAGGAGGCGGTCACCTTCGAGGACCTCGCAGGCATCGGTCGTCGCCATCCGGCAGCGGCCCTCGCCTTCTCGCTCTTCCTCCTCTCGCTCGCGGGCCTGCCGCCCACCGCCGGCTTCTTCGGCAAGTGGTTCGTGTTCCGCGCGGCGATCGACTCCGGCTTCTACGCCGTCACCGTCGTCGCGTTCCTGAACAGCGTCCTCGCGGTCTACTACTACCTGCGCGTGATGGTGTTCATGTACATGCGCGAGCCCGCCGCTGGCGCGCCGGTCGCGGTGCCGATGCGTTCGTCCTACGTGACGGCCGCGCTGCTGCTCTCCGCCATCCTCGTGATCCTGCTCGGCATCGTTCCGAGCCAGTCGCTCGACATGGCGATCAAGGCAGCTTCCATCTTCGGAGGTTGACCGTGCGAACGTCGCTCTCCCGCCCGGTGCGGCTGCTCGCGACGCTGCTGCTGGGCGGCCTCGCAGCGGGCTGTGATGGGTGCAAGGGAGACGCTACGCCGGCGGAGGACGCCGGCGCGGCCGCGTCACCCGGCGCGGTGGAGGCGGGCGCTCCGCGCGACGGCGGCGTGGTCAACAACACCCCGGTGCCGACCGCCGCCGTGATGGAGATGCTCAACCCCCAGAAGCTCCCCGCCTACGCCGGCCCGACGGGCGCGATCGAGGGGACGGTCACGGTCACCGGCGATCGTCCGTTGGTCGCCGCCGGCGACTTCTCGCACTGTCTCGACGCTCAGAAGGCGTGGGGCCGCGCGTTCCGCGAAGGAGCGCCCGTGAGCGACAAGGGCGCGCGCGCCCTCGCCGACGCGGTGGTGGTCGTCACCGGCTACCACGGCTACTTCGTACCGGAGAAGGCGGAGGCGAAGGAGGTCCGCATCGAGGAGTGCGCGTACACTTCGCTCACCGCGACGCTCACGTTTGGCCAGCGCCTCGAGGTGAAGAACCTCGCCAAGGACTTCTGGACCCCCGTGCTCGAGCCCGGGACGAACCTGGTCCTGATGATGGCGACGCCCAAGGGCGACCCCGCGAAGATCTACCCCAAGAAGCCGGGCCACTACCTGCTGATGGACCGGGACCGGAAGTACGTCGTGGTCGACGTGTACGCGTTCCTCCACCCGCTGCACGCCTCGAGCAATCTGCTCGGCCACTACCGCATCGACAACGTGCCGGTCGGCAAGCTGAAGGTGTCGACGCTGCATCCGCACATCGGCGATGCGACGGCGGAGGTCGAGGTCGAGGTGCAAGCGGGCGTGGTGGCGAAGGTCGACCTGAACCTGAAGAACGTCAACAAGGACGCCGGCGGCCCGCTGGAAGCAGGCGCCGACTCCGGCGTCTTCTACCCCGTTCTGCGCTGATCTCCGCCCCGATCACTGCGCGGCGTGGAGCGGCCCGGCGAGGATGCCCTTCGTCGCCAGTGACGCAGCCAGGGCGAGGGCCAGCGGGTCGCGCTCCGGCATCGGCGTGCGCGTGATCTTCGCCAGCCAGGCGCGCGCCGTCTCGACATTCGTCTGCTGCGCGAGGCGATCGGCGAAGACCAGCGCGCACAGCTCCGGCGGCTGGTCGCGGGGGTCGAGGAGCGCGCCCGGGACCGCGGAGGGCGGCGCCCCCGGTTTCGATGAGGGTGCGCTGGGAGGCGGTGCTGCGCGCAGCGCCAGCTTCACCATCAACGCGGCGCTCGAGGACGGGTCGGCGTCGGCCACCGAGGACGCGATGGCCTGCGCGAGGTCCTTGTGATCGAGGAGCAGCGCTCGCGCGGCCACCTCCACGAGCGGGACGTGCCCGCGCGTCGCGCGCGCGAGGGCCGTCGCCTTGTCGCCGCGCGCGAGCGCCTCGTCCACGGCGATGCGCGCCACCGTGGCATCACGCGGGCCCACCACGCCGAGGTCGCGCGGCGCGTCGGCGA
>JAYTBL010000483.1:0-20221 GCA_043736975.1 Polyangiaceae bacterium | reverse complement strand
AATCCTCTCGCGTGACGAGGAGAGGGGCGCTGCGCTTGCAGCGCCCCTCTCCGCATTTCGAAGGCCGGACCTCAGCGCTTTGCGGCCGCCGCAGCCTCGAGGGCGCGGACCTGCTCACGCGCGTCGTCTCCTTCGGGAATGGGGCGGCCGCTGTCACGCCACGCGACCGCGGCCTTGAAGCCCTCCGTCTGCGCATACCGACGGAACCAGAGTCCTTCCGGGTTGTGGCGCGTGATGCCATCGAAGAGCGTGGCCATCTGCTGGCTCTGCTCGAGGCCCATCGCGAGCATCACCTGATTGACGACCATCTTGTGCATCGCGAGGTGGCTGAGCGGAACGCCCGCGATACGGTTCGCGAGGCGCAGGGTCGCCTCCTCGAGGCGTTCTACCGGGACCGACTCGCTGGCGAGACCCCACAGCGCGGCGGTGGCGCCGTCGATGGTGTCGCCGGTGAACATCATCTGCTTGGCGCGCATGGGCCCGAGGCGGTAGGTCCACATCGCGGTGGTCGGGCATCCCCACACGCGCGTCGGCATGTAGCCGATGCGCGCGTCGTCGGCCATCACCAGGAGGTCGCAGCACAGCGCGATGTCGCTGCCGCCGGCGGCGGCGTAGCCGTGCACCTTGGCGATGGTGGGCTTGGGGCTGCGCCAGAGGCTCATGAAGTCCTCGGTGTTGCGCTTCATGAACGCGTAGTCCTCCATCGGGTCCCACGGGTGCCGCTCCTGCTGACAGGGGTGCTCGTCGGTCCCCGAGCCGAACATGTCGAGATCGTAGCCGCCGCAGAACCCCTTGCCCGCGCCCTCGACCACGATGACGTGGATCTCCTTCTCGGCGTTCGCCCACTCGACGGCCGCGCGGAGCTCGCGCGGGGTGGCGTCGGTGATGGCGTTCAGTCGCTGCGGGCGGTTCAGCAGGAGCCGCGCTACGCGAGGGTGGGCGCGATCCTGGGTGATGGACAGGGTGCTGAAGTCGGGCATGTCGTCTCCTCGAGCGGCTCGTTCGTGGCGGCGCCAGGGTACACGCCCAGGCGCACTGGCTGCTTCACCCATCCGCCGCGCGGGGCGTCGGCCGCACGATTCGAGGGTAAGCTCGTGCGGTGCCTCGCTTCGCGCTCCTCGTACTACGTTGAAGACACACGCGGTCCTCGTCGAACGGAGCCGGCTCGTCGGCGCGGCGGCGCTCGTCGGCGCGGCGAGCGTCGTGATCTCCGCGATCGGCATGGCGATCGCGCCCGGCACGGCCCCGGATCTCGCGCTGGCGACGGTCGCGTTCGGGTGGCCGTTCGTGATCGCGCTGATCGTAGCGTGGGCCGCGTACTGGCGCGCGGCGCGCACCGAGGTGCTCGTCGAGGTGGTGGACGGCGCGCTGCGGATCGACCGCCGGGAGCGGCTGCGGGCGCGGGCGTCCAGCCGCGGCGAAGCGGTGGTGCTCACCGACGCGTGCGTCCGCGTCGAGCTGCGCGGGCGCTTTCGCCAGCAGGTGCGGCTCGAGGTGCGGAAGGCGGCGTCGGCCCGCGCGCTGCTGGCCGGGCTCGGGCTCGACCGGCGGATCGGCACCTCGCAGTTCCGTGTGCGGCGCGAGCGCGGGTACGCCGGGCTGCTCACGCTCGCGGGCTTCATGGCGTTCCCCGCGTCGATGGGGCTCGCGGTCGTGAACGGCTGGCTCGGGCTGACGTTCGCGATCGCCGTGGTGAGCGGGCTGATCCTCGACTGGCAGCGCATGAAGGTGGTGCTCACCGTGGGACAGGACGGCCTCGACCTCCGCTCGCCGTTCGGCCGGCGTTTCATCGCGCATCGCGAGATCCGCAGCGTGCTGCGGAGCGACGTCGGCTTCGAGGTGCTGCTCGAGAACGGCGAGCAGCAGCGCATCGACACGCGCAGCGAGCGCGCGGGCGCGGCGGGATCGACCACCGATCCCTCGTACGACGCCGCGCAGGCAGCATGGGCGGCCTGGACGAACGACGCCCAGGGCGCCCGCCCCGGCGCCGCCACGCTGCTCGCGCGCGGCGACCGCTCGGCAAGCGCGTGGATCGCGAGCCTGCGCGGCCTGGCGGCGGCGGGGGGCAGCGGCTACCGCGTCGCAGCGGTCGACGAGCAAGCCCTGTTCGCGGTGCTCGTCGACCCCTCCGCCGCGCGCGAGCTACGCGTCGCGGCGGCGGTGGTGCTAGGCGCGAAGGAGGAGCACGCGCCGCGGCTGCGCGTCGTGGCAGACGACGTCGCCGACCCGCTCGTGCGGCGCGTCGCGATCGCCTCGCTCGACGACGAGGACGCAGACGCGCTCGCGGCGGAGCTCGAGGAGGCCGCGGCGCAGCAGGGCTTCGCGCCCCGCTCGATCGCGCCGCCGCAGCGCTGACGTCCTGGTACCCTCTCCGCGTGCATCTCTTCGGGCTCACGGGCGGCATCGCGTCGGGCAAGAGCGCGGTCGCGGCGCGGCTTCGCGAGCGGGATGTCCCCGTCATCGACGCCGACCAGCTCGCCCGGGACGCCGTGAGGAAGGGCTCGCCGGGCCTGGCCGCCGTGGTGGCGACGTTCGGCGCGGGCGTGCTCGCGGAGGACGGCGCGCTCGACCGCAAGAAGCTGGCAGCGCTGGTCTTCGGCGACGAGCCGAAGCGTGCCGCGCTCAACGCGATCGTTCACCCGATCGTCACCACGCTGACCTTCCAGCGCGCTGCCGAGCTCCGCGACGAGGGCCACGAGCTCGCGTGCTACGAAGCGGCTCTCATCGTCGAGAACGGGGTCGCGGACGCGTTTCGGCCCCTGGTGGTGGTCTCCGCCCCCGAGGCGACCCAGCTGGCGCGCGCGTGCGCCCGCGACAGGGCCTCCGAGGAGGAGATCCAGGCCCGCATCCGCGCGCAGATGCCCCTCGCTGAGAAGGTGAAGGTGGCGGATTTCGTCATCGAAAATGTGGGCTCCCTGGCGGACCTCCACCGCCGGACCGACGAGGTCCTCGCGGCCATCGGCGAGCGGCTCGACGTCGCCCCTCGGAGCGGGCGACAGTGATAAGCTCCAACCTCGGATGAGCAGGTACCGCACCGGCGTTTCATCCAGCTACGACTCCGAGCCGCGGGACTCCACCCCTTCGCACAAGGAGCGTGCTGGGCTCGTCCTGCTCTACGCGCCGAACTTCGAGCAGCTCTCGCCCGCCTACGTGTTCGTCTCGCCCGAGCTGACCATCGGTCGCGACCCCACGAACCTGATCTGCGTGCCCGAGCAGGCGGTCAGCCGGCAGCACGCGCGCATCTTTGCGCAGGACGCGCGCTGGATGCTCCAGGACATGGGTAGCCGCAACGGCACCATGGTCGACGGCGCCTATGTGTCCGAGGTGGAGCTCGAACCGAACCACGAGATCCGCGTGGGCGACGCGATGTTCAAGTTCGTCGATGCTGGCGTGGAGAAGTGCGTCGCCTACCGCATCGACGGCAAGGTGGCGGGCGAGCGCCGGGCGAAGAGCTTCACCGATCTGGTGGGCGGCGCGCAGATGGACCAGGTCGCGGCCGACATCGAGCGCATCGCGCCGACCGAGCTCTCCGCCGTGGTCCTCGGCGAGACCGGCACCGGCAAGGAGGTGGTCGCGCGCGGCATCCACAGCTTCTCGGGGCGCCGCGGTTCGTTCCAGGCCATCAACTGCGCGGCCATCCCGCACAGTCTGCTCGAGAGCGAGCTGTTCGGGTATCGCCGCGGCGCGTTCTCCGGCGCGGACCGAGACAAGCCGGGCCTCATCAAGCTCGCCGACAAAGGGACGCTCTTCCTCGACGAGATCGGCGACATGCCGCTCGATGCCCAGGCGAAGTTGCTCCGCGTGCTGCAGGCGCGCGAGGTCTTCCCCCTCGGCGCGACCACGCCCGAGCACGTCGACATCCGCGTGGTCTGCGCCACGCACCGCGATCTCTACCAGTACGTGAAGGAGGGAAAGTTCCGCGGCGACCTCCTGGCGCGTCTCAACGAGCACGTGGTGCGCCTGCCACCGCTGCGCGAACGCAAGGAGGACATCTACCTGCTCGCGAACAGCTTCTGCGCGCGCTACGGGCGCCCGGGGCTGTCCTTCTCGTTCTCGTTCCTGGTGGCGCTCTTCCACTACGACTGGCCGTTCAACGTGCGCGAGCTCGAGAGCTGCATCAAGCGCGGCGTGGCGCTGACGGACGGCGGCGAGCTCGACACGATGCACCTCCCCGACGCGATCAGCGAGCACATGAAGGGCTACGGCGACCGCCAGCGCGTCTCGCTCCCGAGCCAGATGCCCGCGTCCCCGTACGAGCAGAGCCGCGAAGTCGCGATGAGCCACCCGGGCAACTCCCCAACGGCGACGGCCCCCCTGCCCCGCCGCGGCCCGCCGACAGAGGAGGAGCTGCGAGCGCTCCTCGAGCGCCACAAAGGCAACATCGCCGCGGTGGGCCGCGAGCTGGGC
This sequence comes from Polyangiaceae bacterium, assembly GCA_043736975.1. Taxonomy (GTDB): domain Bacteria; phylum Myxococcota_A; class Polyangia; order Polyangiales; family Polyangiaceae; genus Labilithrix. The sequence continues at coordinate 15,814 of JAYTBL010000483.1, read as the reverse complement.
AAGGAGCGGATGCAGGTCCACCGCTGGCTGAAGCGGTACAGCATCGATCTCGCGCAGTACCGGTAAGCGCGCGCCGCGACGCCAGCCCAGGAACGCCACGTCGTCACCTAGAACTAGCTCTCGTCCGCCTGCCCCGCGATGTGTAGGTGGCCATCCTCGCGCCGCAGCAGAAGCACCAGGATGTCTCCGAAGAGCTGGTCGGTCCCCACGCGCGGCGTCGCGATCGGCACACGCACGTAAAGGTCGCCGGGACGCATCTCCGCCGGTCGCTGCGGGCCGCCCGACGCCGCGAGCGCCTCGTAGCCGAACCGCTCGATCTGCGCGAAGCGCGCGATCTCCACGCCTGCCAGCCGCTGGTACTCGAAGTTCTTGATCTTGGTTCGCCACAGCTCGACCAGCTGCGCCTTCGCCCCCGCACGGCCGAGCGGCACCGCCTCCTGCGCGAGCAGCTGAACCAGCGCGTCGATGTCCTCGCGCTCGAAGGCCCGCACGTACGCGCGCACCACCTCCTCGACGTCCTTGTCGGCCAGCGGCTCGCGCAGCGCGACCACGCCCGACGCAGGCGCGCGGTCGGCCGCGATGGGGAGCGCGGGCGGCGGCTCGATCACCACGCCGTCGGGCCGGCGCGGCGTCTTCGGCAGCTCGGTCGCCGTCTCCAGCGCTCCCGCGCCGAGGCACCCCGCGCACGTGAGCGCCATCGCAAGCGCAGCGGCGCGCACGATCTCAGATCGACTCGGTATGCGGATCCTTGCCACGCTCGAGCGTGACGATCGCACGATCCGGAACCACCTTCCAGCGCGACTGGGCGCCTGGCGTCGACGACGCAAGCGACCAGTCGTCGTCGAAGTCGCTCGCGAGCAACACGAAGTGCATCTGTTCGAGCTCGGGCGTCTTGCGGCGGAGATTCAGGTCATCGTCGATCAGCGCCTCGGCGTCGCCCTTGCCCGCGAAGATGCGGTAGCCCATCTGAGCGCCGCGATGCATCGCGAACTCGTTCTCGCCGTTCGAGACGAGCAGGTTGATCTGGCTCGCCCCGCCGCCGACCTCGGCCGCCATTCCGTCGACCACCGCCACGCACGAGCGGAGCGCGTCGCGCACGTGCGAGGGATCGCTGATGCCGTCGTTGAGACGCCCGGCGTCGTGGAGGAACGAGAGGAACACGTAGAAGAGGATCTCGGCGTCGGTCTCGCCGCGGATCGACGAGCGCAGGAACTCGGGCACGCTGCCCACGAGCCGGTCGCGGATGGCGTCGAACGCCGGGAGCGTGCCGGTCTGCGCGAAGAGCCACTGCCGGTAACGGAACGGGTGCGTGTTCTCGGTGCGCAGCGAGCCCACGGTCGCGTTCCGCACGTGACCGACGAGCACATCCGCGCGCACATCCCCGGCGACCTTCGCGATCTCGACGCCATGCGTGGTGGCGTGATCGTCGATCGGGCGACGACGCATCAGCACCTCGCCGCCTTGGTAGAAGCCAATGCCCCACCCCAGCGCCGTGCCCTTGGACTGGACGCGCAGCGCTGCCGCCTCGGAAATGAGGACCCGGGCCGCGAGGTCGCCGCGATTCCCGATCAGGCCGAACAGACGAGCCATATGGAGGTACTCCTCACGAGAGCGACAGCACCGGAAGCGAGCCGACGATAAACCGATCGTCCCGACGTTGCCAGACCCGACGTTGCTAGAGGGAAGACGCCTGAGCGTGGGTCAGGATTGGGCCTCGCCCATGCCTGCTCCACGTGCTCCTCGTGCTCCACACGCGTTCGATCCGAGGCCCGCAAGCAGCCGGACCGACCGCTCCTTCACGCGACGCTCGACAGTGGCTCCCCAAGCGCGAGCGGCGAACGGCACGAACGCAGACGCGATGAGCGAGATCGCCCAGAACGGTAGACCGAACAGCGGCTGCATCCCTCCCGACAACTCTGGCACATCGCCGCGGCGCGTGCCACGAGGCTCACTTCGCGGGCGGAACGATGAAGGGCACGACGTGCTCGCGCCCTTCGAAGCCCGACCGGTACGAGGCCGCGGCATGCTGGCTCTGGAACGGTCCGATGCGCACCCGGTACCAGGTGCCACGCCCCGGCACGTGCGCCTCGACGACGTAGGCCTTGTGCCCACGCGCGCGTAGCTGAACCGCGAACGTATCGGCCTCGTTCTGCGTGTGGAACGAGCTGACCTGCAGCTGGTAGCCGCCCTCGCGCCCAGCGGGTGACGGAGGACCGGAGGGCTGGTTCTCGACGGCGTCGCTCGCGGCCCGCGTGAGCGAGTCGCGCGGACGCGTGACGACGGGCGATGCGCCGAGCATGTTCTGCGCTGGCAGCGGGACCACCTGCAGACGATCACCGCCGAGCGCGCCGGGACCGGGATCCGCGCCGCGCACGTTGAGCGTGATGGCCGCGCTCGGGTCGACACCGGGTAGCGGGCCCGCGGGCTTGGGGCTCCCGCCCTTCACCGCGGCGAGCGCGGTGGTGGGCGAGCTCTCGTCGCTGAGGATGCCGGGGAACGTGACATCGTGCGTGCTGAGGTCGGTAGCCTTCGGCGCCGCTGCGCCGCCGATCTTCGCCTGCGCCGTCACGAGCTCGCCGAGCGGGTCGACCTTGGCCGTGGTCGGTGCGGAGCGTCGACCGCCGATGGCGAGGCCGGCGAACACGATGCACGCCCCGCCCAGCGCCACGAGCAAGATCGTGACACCGCGCGGTGTGCGGCTCTCGCCGTCGTTCTCCTGGATCTGCTCGAGGTTTCTCACGCTGCCCTGCTCCATCATCGGTTCGCCCTTCCTCGGTGGTCCGAGCGGCTGCTCCTACGGGCTATCGTCCATGCCGCGGACCTGCCAAGTTTGCTGCGGTAAACGCGGCCTTCGTGCTACTCGGATCGCATGCGCGCGCCCCGTGCCCTGTCCGCTGTCCTCGCGGTGTTGCTGGCGGGGTCGGTCTCCTGCAAGGACGACCCGACCGTGACCGTGGCCATCACCGTCGGGCCCGAGCTCGATGCGTTCTCGCGGACGCCCGCGCCCACCACGCTCATCGTGGAGAACGTCGCGCTCGACGGCACCGTGACCGAGCTCTCGCGCGCCGCGCTCCCCACGGACACCATCGGCCTGGGCGACAAGGGACGCACCGACGTCGGCGCCTTCCGCCTCTCGGCAACGGACGCGACGGGCAAGGTGCTCCTCAAGGGCGAGAGCCTCTTCGTGCAGTTCGGCGCGCTCCAGGAGGCGGCGCTCGAGATCTTCATGCAGCGCACCGGCGAGCTGGCGCGGCTCCCGAACCCGCCGGTCGCGCTGGAGGCGCCGCGCCTCGGGCTCGCGGTCGCGCGCTACGTGCTCGCGATCAGCGGCACGAGCTCGTTTCTCTATGACCTGCTGCTGCTGAAGCCCGCGCCCTCGCTCGGCGTGCTGCCGCGCGCCGCGAAGTCGCTCGGCGCTTTCGGCACCGCGGCGCTGATCATCGACGACGCCGGGGCGTCGACGTTCGATCTCTCGACCGGGCAGTCTTCCGATCTCCCGACCCCCGCCGGGGGCACGTTCGCGGAGATCGCCGGCGGCGCCTCGACGGAGGCCCTCGACGGCGCGATCAGCGTGGTCGGCGGCACGCGTCCGACGGGCGGCGCGTCGACCCGCGTGTTCCGCATCGCCGCCGACGGCACCGTGGCCTTCGCCGCGCTCGCGACCGCGCGCGAGGGCGCGTGCGCCGCGTGGGTCGAGGGTCGCGGCTTGTTCGTCTACGGCGGCGCGGCCGCCGACTCTGCGGCAGAGATCCTCGGCACGGGCGTCGCGCTCGGCACGAAGCTCCCCTTCCCGTCCGATCCGGTGAAGGGCTGCGGCGCGACCGCGCTCGATGGCTCGCACGTGCTGGTGGTGGGAGGCGTCGGCTCACCCAGCGACGTGGGCGGCGCCGCGCAGGCGCGCGTGATCGATCTCGCCTGCACCACCGACTGCAAACCCACCCCCTGGATGGGGACCCTGCCGCTGGTGCGCGCGGAGGCCATCGCGCTCGCGCCGGACGTCGCGCTGGTGCTGGGCGACGACGCGAGCGGCGCCTCGCGCCTCTTCCGCGCGACCGCGGCTGGGCCGAAGGAGATCACGCTCAAGGTGGCGCGCCGCGGCGCTCGGATGCAGGCGCTCCCGGTGAAGAACACCGTGGCGGTCATCGGCGGAGCGCCGGAGATCGAGCAGTACACCGAGTAGCCGGGGGTGTGCATTCTACAGGCGGATCGCGCTCAGCCGGTCACTACCGCCCCGCGGCATGCACTCTGCACGTATGCGCCCGGCCACACCACGCTGTCCAGCGTCGGCGCGTCGATGACGGCGCCCGCGCCCACCACCGAGCCCGCGATCGATGCGTTCACCAGCGCCGTGGGGTGCGCCCACGACGCAACGCCGCGCGCCGCGAGCCACGCCGCGTTCGCTGCGAGGTACTGCGCGACCGACCCGATGTCGACGAAGCTCGCGCTCGTCTCGTGTGCACGCAGCGTCTCACCGCGGCGGAGCGCAGGGAGGTAGACATCGCCGACCAGGCAGCCCTTGGCCGGCAGATGGGCGCGCAGACCTTCGCCGAGCAGGTGGATGCCGAGAAAGTCGCCGGCGCGCGTCTCGCGGCCGAAGCTCTCCTGCCGCAGGCGCACGATGCGCCCGTCGTCGGCGAGGCCCACGTTTCCCTGGCTCGCGGGCCGCGCGAGCACCGCGAGCGTCGCGCCGGCGCCGCTCCGCGCATGCGACGCATGCAGCGCGCGCGGGTCGAGCTCGCTCAGGATGTCGCCGTTCCACACCAGCACGTCGCCCGCGCCCAGCAGCGCCGCGGCGCGCTCGATCCCGCCCGCCGTGCCCAGGAGCTCCACCTCGTGCGAGACGAGGATCTGCTCGGCCTTCGCCCACGCCGCGAGATCCTGCGGCCGGTGATGCACGTTGACCACCAGCCGCGCGTCCGCGTCGAGCGCCAGGCGCACCCGCTGCGCCACATGCGCCACCGCTGGCGCGTCGCCCACCGGCACCATGGGCTTCGCGCGCAGATCGGTGAGGGGCCGAAGCCGCGTGCCCAGGCCGGCGCACAGGATCATCGCCGCGCGGAGGGTGCCGCCGTCGCTCATCGCCTCTCGTGACTAGCACATCGGCGCTCATGCCCTTTCAGGCCGCACGACCGCCGCTTTTTTGGCGACGGCCGCTCCACGTAGTACATGAACCGAGATGACCTCGCGCCTGACGGTCCGTGTCCTGGTCCCGGTCGCTCTCGCGCTGGGCCTGGTGGGCGGGGTCGTGGCCTGCGGCAAGGACCCGGTCGGGGTCGACGCCTGCCGCCAGATCGAGACCGCGCGCTGCGAGAACGCGAACAGCTGCGGCATCGACCTCTCGATGCCGGTCCACCGCGGGGACTCGCCGGCCCTCGATGTCGGCGCGTGCAAGCGCTACTACCAGGACGCGTGCCTCCACGGGTTCGTGGCCAGCGAGGACCCCGGCTCGGTGAAGGTGCAGGAGTGCGTGAACGTGATCAACGATCCGAACACGAGCTGCGACGTCGTCCGCGCGCCCGAGAAGAGCCCGGCTTGCGCCTTCCTGATCCCGCCCGCGCCGGCCCCCGAAGTCGACGCCGCGACCGAGTAGCTCAGGTCCTCAGTCCTCGTCGCCGTCGCCGCCCGCGCTCATCAGGTCGACCACCGAGTCCGTCGCCGCCGCGGCGAGGCTCTCCGGTGGATCCTCGTCCTGCTCCACGCTCTGCACCGGCACGCGCACGCGTGAGGCGCGGAAGTGGTCGTCGAGCTCGATGCGCCAGAACGAGGGGTCGTCGCCGCTGCGGCACCCCAGCGTGAGCGATGGAGAGGCGAGGATCGTGAAGTTCGTGCCCGCGGGCTGACGCTGCTCGCTCACGTGGCGGTGCCCGTGGAGCACCGCGGTGGCGCCGATCTCGTCGAAGGCCTCCGCGGCGCTCCGCGCGTCGTCGAGGCGCATGCCGATCTCGCTCGGCGCGCGCCGACCCACGCCGTGCGGCAGCGGCACCACGTGATGGTGGAGCATGACGAGGCGATGCTTCGCGGCCTTGAACTCGGGCTGCGCCGCGACCTCGCGCAGCCAGGCGAGCTGGGCGGGCCCGATCGCGCCGTTATGGCGAAAGAACCGGCGCTGGGGGCGGGCGCACGAGTCGAGCCCCACGAACACCGCGTCCGCCTCGGGCAGGTAGCGGATCCAGCCGCCCGAATCGTGCAGGTCGAGGCCGATGCGCGCCGCGAACGCCTTCCACGCCGCGCGCTTCGCGTCCGGCGTGGGACGCGGACGCCCGCTGCCTCGCAGCGGGAACAGATAGAGATCGTGGTTGCCAGGAATGACGAAGAGTCGTCCCTTGTCCTTCCAGCGCGCGAACGCGGCCTCGACGAGATCCCAGCCCGCGCCGTCGTCGGTGACGTCACCGGTGATGATCACGGCGTCGGGGTTGCTCTCCTCGATGGAGTGCACGGCGCGCAAGAGGCGCACGTTGGAGTTGCGCGGCGTGCCCTCGAAGAGCACCTGCAAGGCCCCCTGCGTCGGCACGTGCAGCGCGAGCGTGGTGGCGCGGCGCGCCTCGAGGTGGAACGCCTTGGTCGCCGCGCGCTCGACCGGGTCGAGCACGCCGCCGCCCTCCTTCAGCGAAGGAATGGGATGCGCGTAGCCGTCGGGATCGACGAGCGCGATCTTGGAGGGGCGCTTGCCCTTCTCGTGGAAGACCCTCCAGCCCGACTCCTGCCAAACGATCTCGAGCTTCGCGCTGTCCGTCCCCACGACGTTCGCGCTCCGCTTCACGACGCGCAGGCGATCGTGGAACGTGTCGCCGAACTCGGAGACGTGGAGGTCCGAGACGTGAGCGACGGAGAACGTCACCCGCTCACATGCCGGCGAGGATCTTGAACGAGTCCCCGTCCGCCACGATCTCGAGCCGGTTGTCGGCGACGGTGTGCTTCCACTCCTCGCCCTTCAGGCCAGGGATGCGGTAGCTCGCCGAGTACGTGTACTCGATGTAGATCTTCTTGTTCTCGTTGAAGGTCACGCGGCGGTAGCGGATCTCGTAGCGGATCGTCTGCGTCTTGACGAAGGTGGACGTGAGGTAGTCCTTGAGTCCATCGGCATCGATGTCGTCCTCGGGGTTGGTGTTGCCTCCGTCCTCGTAGTAGCGCGGGCTCGCGAGCTTGAGCAGCGTTCCTACGTCCTTGTCCTCGACGGCGTGGCGGTACTGCTCGCAGAACGCGACGACCTTCTTGTTCTCGCTCGAGTCCTCGACGTCCGTGTTGGGGATGTACGACTTCGAACAGCCCGCGCTGCCCACCGTGAGCAGAGAGACGAACGAGAGGGCAACGATAGAGAAGAGCTTACGCATCTTGTGCTCCAACACGGAGGACCCGAGAGGGATTCCTGCGCACGTTAGCGCGGACCGAGGAGAATTAGAGCCACAACATTCGCGCCTGGGCAAATCCTCCTCCGCCCAGGTCGAGTGACAAAGTGTCGGGACGATCGGTCGCGAGGGGCAAGAGCGCGCGGTGCGCCTCGACCGCGGCGGGCACGCCGAATGTGCCTTCGCGTGACAAGCTGACAGTGCAGGACTCGAGGCGCGCCGCGAGCGGCGTCGCGGCCACCAGCAAGGCCACCGCGCCTGGCTGCGTGCTTGGCGCCACCCGCCGCGAGGCAGGCCCGGCCTCGTCGACCGCGACCACCACGATGCGCTCGGCGACGCCGGCGCGCACGAGGTCGGCGGCGGTGGCCAAGGCCTCGAGGCCGCCCTGCGGACCGCAGCCCACCGCGAACGCCGGACCGGTGAGGCCGAACGCCACCGCGCACTCGCCGGCAGCGGCGTTCGGGGTGGTGTAGGGGAAGCGCCGCGGCTCGCCGCGGCTCGCCCCCGCCGCCGCGATGCGCGCGAGGTAGGCCGCGTTGGTGTCGATGGTGGCGAGACCGAGGCCCACCACGATGCCCGCGCCGGCGAGGTCCCCCTGCCCGGCCGCCGCGAGCGCGTCGCGAAGGCGCGCCACGGCGGCGATGGTGAGCCGCACCAGCCCGTCGGCGCGCGCCAGACGGTCCTCGGAGTAGCCGCACAGCGCGGCGAGCGCATGCGCATCGAGGGCTGCGCTCACGTCCCCGGTGAGCGCTACGGCCCTCGAAAGGTGAACGTCACGCGTCGCGATGCGGTGTGGGTCGGCGCCGGCGTCACGCGTGAGGACGAGCGCGGCGTTTGCGCCACCGAAGGCCGCCGAGAGCTTCAGGGCGACGCGCGCGGGGTGCGGCAGCGCGCGCTCCAGCACGCGGACGCCGCCGTCGATCTCCCCGTTCCCTGCGGAGGCTGGTGCGATCGCCGTCCTCATCGCCTGCAGCGCGGCAAGCGTCTCGAGCGCACCGCCCGCGCCCAGCGTGTGGCCGATGCCTCCCTTCAGCGCGTGGAGCGGCACCTCGCCCACGCGCTCACCGAGCACCGCCGCCAGGGCGCGGGCCTCGGCGGCGTCGTTGTACTCGGTGGCGGTGCCGTGCGCGCTCACGAGCGTGATCGGGCCGGCCCCCGCGTCGGCGATCGCGTGCGCCGCAGCGCGGGCCAGGCCGCGGCCCTCGCGATCGGGCGCGGTGAGGTGGACGGCGTCGCAGGACGCGCCGAAGCCCGCGACGTAGCCGAGCGCCGGCACTTCCTTCGCCATGTCTTGCCGCACCAGCGCCAGGATGGCTGCGCCCTCACCGAGCGCGAGGCCGTCGCGCCCGGCGCGAAACGGTCGCGGCGCACCATCCGTGCAGGTTGCACGCAATACCTCGAAGCCGGAGGCCACGAACACGCTGACGGCGTCGAAGCCGCCGCACAGCGCGAGGTCGCACGCGCCGGTCTCGAGCCAGGCGCGCGCGAGCCCGATGGCGAGCGTGCCCGAGGCGCAGGCGCCGAGCACCAGCGCGAACGGCGCCACGTCGCAGGGGCGCGCGGCGGCGAGCACGGGACCGAGGTACGTCGCGTCTGCGTTCCCTTCCGGGTGGCCGCCCTCCGCGAAGGCCGCCTCGAAGGCACGCATCCCGCCGCTCGACGTCCCGAGCGCGAGGCCCACGCGCCTCGACCGCCAGTCAGGCAGGCAGGCATCGAGCTGGGTCGCGCACGCGGCGAGCGCGCGCGCGAGCAGGACGGTGGCGCGGTCGACGCCGCTCGGCACCTCGATCTCGGGCACGCGGCCGCAGAACGGGCGCTGGAGGCGCGCGGCGGCGAGCTCCGGATCACGACCGAGGGCCACGGGGGCCGCGTCGCCCGCCGCGCCCACGCCGAGAGCCTGCTCGCCCTCACCCAGCGCCGAGGAAGCGCCGAACGCGACGACCGCGCAGCGTCCGCTCGAGCGCCCAGCGCCGGCCACGGTCGCGTGCTCTTCGGGGCCCGCGGGGCTTTGCCCCGCCGTCATAGCGCCGTTCCCGGCTCGTCAGGATCGGCGAACGCCTCCGGATCCGGCTCGGAGGGGAGGACCTCTTCGACCACCACGTCGACGCGCAGTCCGAAGCGGCCCTCGAGGTACTGCCCGTGCGCGCCCGCCTGCGGGACCAGACCGCGCGCGAACCACTCGATGCCCTCGAGCACGTCGCCCTCGCGCCGCAGCGCGACGAAGCGCTCACCGTTGCTGCGCAGCGTCACGCTTGCCGGCCCATCGCGCAGGATCCACGCGCTCTCCGCGGACGTGGAGCGCGCGAGCAGCAGCCGCCCCGCGAGCGGTGAGAGGAACCACCAGCGCAGCATGCCGATGGGGAGACCACGCGCGTCGGCGGGGTCGGTCCCGCCGCGCTTCTTCAGGTTGATGGCCGGGACCGAGAAGCGGAAGCGTTCCTTCGTGACCCAGACGTCGAGCGCGGTGGTCCCGCCCGGGCCCACCAGCATCATGCGCGCGGCCCGACCAGGGTTGATGGCCACGGCGCCGCGCGCCTCGTAGCGCTTGCCGGTGCGTGGATCGCCGATCGCGAGCCGCACGCGCTCGACGTAGGGACGCTGCGGCTGCGCCTTTCGCAGGCGCGCGAGCCGGTCGCGCGCGACCGCCCACTCGTAAGGCGTGACCTCGGGGGCCTTCGCTGCGGCCTCGCCAGGTGGCTCGCGCACGATGATCTCGTAGGGGCCGCGCGCCAGCTCGGCCTTCCCGCAGCCCGCCAGCGCGACCGCCGCCACCACGATCGGAGCGAGCCTCACGGCGCTGCCCGACGGAGCAGGATCGCGTAGCCCCAGCCGCGCGCCGCGCCGATCGCGAGCGCGACCTCGAGAGAAGAATCGGAGGCGAGCGTCGCCGCGGCCACCGCCACCGCGATGCCTCCGGCCGCCTCGTGCGAACCGATGGGCTCGGCGCACGCGATGCGGCGGACGTGCGCCCAGCCCGACCGCTCGAGGAGCAGCTGGTGCGCCTCCGCGCCCAGCACCACCACGCCGAGACCGCCGGCGGGCGGCGGCGCGAGGTCGTGGAGGATCGCCTCGTCGTCCGCCCACGCGAGCACCTGCGCGACCTCTGCGAGAACGGGCAGTCCCTCGGCACGCGCCACATCCGCGGCGGCGAGCGCGACCGCTCCAGCACCCTCGCGGCGGAGCGCGCGCCGCCCCGGCTCGTCGGGCCCGAAGACGAGGCGGAAGACGGCGTCGACGATCGTGCTCTTCTCCTCGACCGCCACCACCGCGACGCGATCGACCTCGCCCGCCGCGACGAGCTCGTAGCCCTGGGTCACGGCGCACTCGCCGGAGACCGCGAGGTCCGCGACCACCAGGGTCGGCCCCTTCAGTCCGAGGTAGATGGACACGTGCCCGGCCGGCGAGCTCGGCACGAGGCCAGGGAAATCGGCGGGGCTCGCGAGCCGCGCGCCCTTGTCGCGCAGCCGACGCATGAAGGACGCGGTACCGTCGACCGATCCGAAGGCATTGCCCAGGACGACGCCCGCGGCGCGTGCATTCTCGGGCACCACGCCGTCCTTGCCGCCGAGCGCGCGCTCGCAAGCGAGGGCCGCGAGGCGCGACGCGCGGTCGAGGCGCCGCGCGCGCTCCCGCACCAGGGAGGCCTCGAAGTCGAACGCTATGGCGTCGCCCGCCGTGGGCCGGCCCGGAAGATCGGCCACGTCGGCTCCCGCGACGAGGCCGGCCGGCGTGATGGCCGCGACGCCCGTGACCACCACGGCGCGGCGCGCCGGCACCGGCGGGGACCGGGCATCGCTGCGCCCGAAGACGAGCACCGTGTCCATCCCGCCGAACCCGAACGAGCTGGAGAGCGCGGCGCGCACCGGACGCTCGGTCGCGGCGAGGACATGGTGCAGCGGGCATTCCGGGTCCGGCTCCTCGAGGCCGCCCGTGGGCGGCACGATGCCCTTGGCGATCGCGAACGCGGTGATGGCCGCCTCGATCGCGCCCGCGGAGGCGAGCGTGTGTCCGATCTGACCTTTCTGGCTGGACACGGGGACCCGCGCGAGATCGTCACCGAAGACCCGCGCCAGCGCCTTCGCCTCCATCGGGTCGTTGAGCGGCGTCCCAGTGCCGTGCGCGTTGATGTAGTCGATGTCGGCCGGCGTCAGGCCGGCGCGGGCGAGCGCCGCGCGCATGGCGCGGGCCGGCGCGTCCCCGGTGGGCTCGGGGTTCGTGATGTGGTGGGCCTCGGCGCGGGCCGACCAGCCGACAAGCGCGCAGATCGCATCCTTCTCACGCGCCCGGGCGTCGTCCGCCCGCTCCAGGACCACGAACCCGGCCCCCTCGCCAAGGGTGAGCCCGCGGCGGCGGCGGTCGAACGGGCGCGCCCCTTCGGGATCGAGCGCCCCCAGCGCGTTGAAGCCGCTCAGCGTCACGCGGCACAGCGCGTCGGCGGCGCCGCACAGCACGGCATCGACGAAGCCCAGCTCCAGCCACGTCGCCCCCACCAGCAGCGCGTTCGCGCCGCTCGAGCACGCGCTCGAGAGCGACCGCACCCGCGTGAACGGCCCGAGCTCACGCGCGACGCGATCGGTGGGCGCGCTCAGGGGGTGGCTCAGCATGCGCCCCAGGTCCTCCTCGGGGATGGCGGTGTCGAGGGCCCCCGAGGGGTTGAGGATCACGCCGAGCATCGACTCCGACTCGAGCATCCCCGCGGTGCTGCCGGCCATCACCAGGCCGAAGCGGCGCGGGCGGCTGCTCGGCTCGGCGAACCGCGCATCCTCGAGCGCGGCGCGGGCGGCGCGCAGCCCGAGCTCGCTGGTCCGCGAGAACCCGTCGCCCCCCTCGCGCGGGAGCCCGTGCACCTGGGCAACGAGCCGCACGCGGTAGTCATCCGTGCCGAACAGCGAGACCGGCTCGAAGGCCCGGTCCCCGCGCAGCAAGCGCTCCCAGGTCTCACCCACGGTCGCGCCGAGGGCCGTGACCGCGCCAAGCCCGGTGATGACGATCACGGCGTCACCCGGGCGGAGTGCGGCCGGCCTTCGCGTCCTGGTCGCGTCCCAAGAACTCCGCGAGGGAGCTCACGGAGCGGAAGATCGGCCGCGCCTCGTCCCCTTCGGGCACCCGCACGCCGAACTTCTCCTCGACCAGCATCGCGATCTGCAGCGCATCCAGTGAGTCGAGTCCGAGGCCCCCGTCGCCGAAGAGCGGGGCGTCGTCCTCGATCGAGGTGGGGTCGCGGCCGGCGAGGTTCAGCTCGGACACGAGCAGTGCTTTGATTTCACGCTTGAGGTCGGCTCGTTGCATCTGCAGAAGAGACGGGCGGGCGCAGCCCAGAAGAAGCGAATCCGTACCACGCCTCGGGCTTTTCCGCCAAACCAGACCGCTGCTACAAGAGACGGGACTGAATTTTCGGGGCGGCGCAGGTCGCGGAGACAAGACAGATGGGCACGCTCGTCAACTACATGACCGAGAAGGGTGTTGCGGTCCTCACGCTGAACGACCCGCCGGTGAACGCCTACAGCTACGAGATGCTGCGGGAGCTCGACGGTTACATCCTCGAGGCTCGCTTCGACAACGACGTGCACGTCCTCGTGCTGAACGGGCACGGCGAGAAGTTCTTCTGCGCCGGCGCGAACATCAACATGCTCCGCGAGGCCGACAGCACGTTCAAATACTACTTCTGCCTCCATGCCAACGAGACGCTCTCTCGGCTCGAGCAGACCCCCAAGCTCGTCATCGCGGCAATGAACGGGCACGCGGTGGGCGGCGGCCTCGAGATCGCGCTGGCCTGCGACCTGCGCATCGCGCGCGCCGGCGACTTCCAGGTCGGCCTCCCCGAGGTGTCGCTCGGCGTGCTTCCGGGGACGGGCGGCACCCAGCGCCTCGGCCGCCTCCTCGGGAAGTCCCAGGCGATCGAGATGATGATCGAGGGCATGAAGATGAACGTCACGCGCGCCGCCGAGATCGGGCTCGTGAACAAGGTGTGGGAGGCCGAGACCGCGGACGACTTCCTGCGCAAGGTCATCGACTACGCGCACCAGTTCTGCCCGCCCAACGGCGCCGCGATGGCCGCGGGGCGGATCAAGCGCGCCGTGCAGAGCGGCATGGAAATGAGCCTCGAGCAGGGCCTCGCGTTCGAGCGCGAGCTGCAGGCCGAGCTCTTCGCCTCGATGGACGCGAAGGAGGGACTCAACGCCTACGTCGCGAAGCGCAAGCCGCAGTTCCGCGGCCGCTAGGAGGCGTCGGGGGCGCGGTACTCGACGACCCTCGTGCCGGCGATCTGATCGTGCAGGCAGCGGCGGTCGTCGCGGAAGATCATCAGGGCGTCCAGCAGGGCCACCAGGCCGCCCACGAACGGGATGTTCGCGACCACCGCGGTCGGCAAGTAGCGCGCGAACAGCAGCTTGGCGAACGGCGCCTGCCGCCCGGTCGCGGCGTCCACGATCTGGATGCCGACCACGCGCTTGCCGATCGTCTGCCCGCGCGTCGCCAGGAAGTAGCTGTGTAGCGCGCACCAAAGCACGAAGCCCGCCACCGCCCAGCCCGCCGTCTCCCCCGCCGAAAGCGGCTTGATCTTGGGGAAGTTCGCGAGCACTCCGTAGTTGATCTGGAGCGGGAGCATGATCGCGAGGCTGATGATGCCGTCGATCAGCGCGGCGAGGAAGCGGCTACCGCGGCTGGCCAGCGGCGCTTCCATCGCGTATCCCGAGGGCTGGTAGTGCGGCTGGACCTCGGGACTGGGCGCGGCGTACGGGTTGAAGTTGCTCATGGTCGGGGCTCTCTCGCTTTACGTCCGGCGGGGCCGGCGCCTTCCCTGAATCAACGATCGCCGCGTGCCAGGCGGTCCACGCGCCGCAGGAGCGTCGGGATGCGATGCGGTCCGTGCATCTCTCGCACCCAGCGCGCCACCTGCGCGACGTCCACGCCGCGCGCCGTGACGAAGAGCGGCTTGGCGCTGCCCCCGCGCGTCACCGCAGTCGCAAACGCCGAGCCCTGGAACGCGGTCTTCGCGATCCCCACCACCGGGACCGCGCCCCCAAGGCGCGCATGGAGGTGCGCGCCGAGCCCCGGCGCGCCGGCGGCATCGAGCTCGACGTAACCGTCGATGATCACCACCGCGAGCGGCACCAGGATCGCGGCGAGCACGCGCAGGATGCAGGGCAGCTCCCGCTCGTAGAAGGCCCCGGGCCGGTAAGGCAGCACGCCCGGCACCCGCACCACGTGCTCGGCGGCCGGCGCCCCGTCCGTCCACGCGGCCGCGGTGACCGCCGCCGCGAGGCCCACGTCTCCGTCGTACTGGACGTCGACGAACGCCAGCACCGCTACCCCGCGCGGGCGAAGAGCTTCGCGTAGTAGTCGCTGATCGCGTCGCCGCCGAGGCGCGTGAAGAACGTCGAGTACGCCATCCAGATCGCGAGCCCGTTGAGGTCGCGGAACATCGGAGGGAGGTAATGCGGCGGCTTCACCACGCCGTCGTTCACGCGCCGCGCGAGCACCGGCACGTCCTCGTGCGCGACCTTCCCCACGAACAGGTAGGGGATGAGATCGACGCGGTTGTGCTGGATGGCGCTGCGGATGAACGCGTAGTTGAGGACGATGCCTTTGCAGTAACAGGCGTCCTTGGTGAACGGCGCGCCGCCGTCCACCACGCCGCCGCGGAAGATGCGACGGGTGTTGTGGAAGCACTCCTCCTCGTCGTAGCCCTCGGTGCGAAACCACTCGAAGACCTCGAGGAAGCTCGCGCCGTCCTCGGCCTTGTCGACCGCGAGGACCCGGTCATTGAGGCGCCGCGCGCGCCGCGGGTAGGTGCGGAACGTGAAGATCTCGCACAGCGCCGCGAGCCCCTCCTGCACGGTGGTGGTGCGCGGCGGGCCCTTGCTGAGCCACTTGGCGACCGTTTGCGCCTGGCCGTTGAGCGAGGTCGCGACGTGCACCCAGCCCTCGTGGACCTCGAGGATGTCGATGTCACGCGTCGAGAACTTCGCGCCGGTGCGGACCTTCACGTAGTCGCTGCCGGCGGCGGCGTCGCTGAGCAGCGTGTCGTCGACCTCGACGCGCACCGAGCTGTCGCCGAAGTACTCGGTGAAGCGGCGATTGAGCTCGCTCGCGGCGTCCGCCGCCTCGATGTTGCGCTCGTAGGTCATGCCGAGGAGCGTCTCGTCGATGTTCGTGAGGATCTCGTAGAGCAGGTGCCCGAGGTCGCGCAGCGACGTCTTGCCGTCGGGGAACTTGTCCTTGCACGAGCCATAGAGCTTGCGCGAGTACGCGTAGAACAGCGGCGTGCCGCGCGCGTCGAGCATGCGTACGACGTCGCGGTACTCGAGCGCGGTGCTCGCCATGATGTTGCCGATGGCGTCCGACTCGCCGATCTCGGAGTCGATGTCGCGCGCGATCTCCTCGAACTCGAGCGCCTTCGCCCTCGGGTCGAAGCCGAGCTCTTGCTTCGCGTAGTGCTCGGGGCCGACCTTGGGGAGCTCGCGGAA
>JAYTBL010000482.1:0-9960 GCA_043736975.1 Polyangiaceae bacterium | reverse complement strand
ATGGCTTCGCAAACGACGCCCATGCCGCCGATCCCGAGGACCCTGCGGACCTCGTACTTCCCGCCGACGGCGAGGCCGACCAGGGAGCTGTACGTCGCGGCCATCTAAGAAACGTCCTCCAAGCTAGTCGTCTCCCAAGTTACCTCGGGCTGTCGATTGTACGCCGTGATGGGGTGCCCGATCCCCATCGTTCCTTCACCTGGGCGTACGAAAGTTCGTCTCGAAAGTGGAACAAAAACCGCGACAAAACCGGTGTAGGAGGCTCCGCCGGAGCGCCTGCTCAGTGAGCCCGTGTGGGTGTCAGTCCTCGCCTCCGCGGAGCTTGGCCAGAACCGAGAGATCCTCGAGGGTCGACGTGTCGCCCTTCGTCTCGGTGCCGGACGCGACGTCCTTCAGGAAACGCCGCATGATCTTGCCGGAGCGGGTCTTGGGGAGCGAGTCGGTGAAGCGGATGGCGTCGGGCCGGGCGAACTTCCCGATCTCCTTGTCGATGTGGGTCAGCAGGGAGTCCTTCAGGTCCTTGCCCGCGGCGAAGCCCTGCTTCACCGTGACGAACACCACGAGCGCCTGGCCCTTGAGCTCGTCGGGCCGCCCGACCGCCGCCGCC
Source organism: Polyangiaceae bacterium (assembly GCA_043736975.1). Lineage (GTDB taxonomy): Bacteria > Myxococcota_A > Polyangia > Polyangiales > Polyangiaceae > Labilithrix. The sequence continues at coordinate 9,353 of JAYTBL010000482.1, read as the reverse complement.
TCGGCGACCGAGGGATGGCTGACGAGCGCGCTCTCGATCTCGGCGGTGCCGATGCGGTGGCCGGCGATGTTCAGGACGTCGTCGATGCGGCCGATCACCCAGAAGTAGCCGTCCTCGTCGCGGCGCGCGCCGTCGCCCGTGAAGTACACGCCGGGCATCTGGCTCCAGTACGCCTCGCGGAAGCGCGCGTCGTCGTTGTAGAGCGTGCGCGCCATCGAGGGCCACGGTCGCTTGATGACGAGCTTGCCGCCCTCGTTCGCCTTGCAGTCTGCGGTTTCGTCCTTCACCACCGCGATGTCGACGCCGAACAGCGGGAGCCCGGTCGCGCCGGGCTTCGAGTAGCAGGCGCCGGGGAGCGTGGTGAGCATGATCGAGCCCGTCTCGGTCTGCCACCAGGTGTCCACGATCGGGCAGCGTCCGCCGCCGACCACGCGGTGGTACCAGGTCCACGCCTCGGGGTTGATGGGCTCGCCCACCGAGCCGAGGAGGCGGAGGCTGGAGAGATCCGCGCCCTCGGGCCACTGGTCACCCGCGCGGATGAACGCGCGGATCGCGGTGGGCGCGGTGTAGAGGATGGTGACCCCGTGCCTCTCGATAATGCTCCAGAAGCGGCCCCAGTCTGGGGCGTTCGGCGCGCCCTCGTACATCATGCAGGAGGCGCCGCACGAGAGCGGGCCGTACACGATGTAGCTGTGGCCGGTGACCCAGCCGACGTCGGCGGTGCACCAGTAGAGATCGCCCTCGCGCAGATCGAAGACGTACTTCGACGTGACGTGCGCGCCCGCGAGGTAGCCCGCGGTGGTGTGGAGCACGCCCTTCGGCTTGCCGGTGGAGCCCGACGTGTAGAGGATGAAGAGCGGGTGCTCGGCGTCGAACGCGGCGGGGCTCTTCGCGAGGGCGAGCGCCGCGGCGCTGGGCTTGCGCGCGAGGAGATCGTCCCACCACACGTCGCGGCCTTCCTTCATGGGCGAAGGCGCGGCGTCGGTCCCGATGCGCTTCAGGACCACGACGTGCTCGATGCTTCTGGTCTTCTCGAGCGCGACGTCCGCCATCTTCTTCAGCGGAATGACGCTGCCGCGCCGCCACGCGCCGTCCTGCGTGAGGAGGACCTTCGCGCCGCAGTCGTTGATGCGCTCGCTCAGCGCGTCCGAGCTGAAGCCGCCGAAGATGACGGAGTGGGTGGCGCCGATGCGCGCGCAGGCGAGCATCGCGATGGCGGTCTCGGGGACCATGCCCATGTAGATGGCGACGCGATCGCCGGGTTTCACGCCGAGGTCGGTGAGGGCCGCGGAGAGGCGGACCACCTCGCGGTGCAGCTCGAAATACGTGAGCGTGCGCGTGTCCCCCGGCTCGCCTTCGAAGACGATCGCGGCCCGGGTGCGCGCGCTGGTGCCGAGGTGGCGATCGAGGCAGCTCTCGCTGACGTTGAGCGTCGCGCCGACGAAGAACTTCGCCTCGGGGAGGTTCCACTCGGAGAAGGTCTTCCACGGGGTCCGGAAGACGAGCTCCTGGGTCTCCTCGCGCCAGAACGTCTCCGGCTCCTCGATGGAGCGGTCGTACATCGACTGGTACTTCGCGTGCGACTGCACGAGCGAGCGCTTGCAGAACTCCGCCGAGGGCGCGAACCGACCGACTTCTTTCTGGTGGGATTCGATGCTGTCGCTCATCGTTTTCCCAATAGCCCAGCCGGCGTTAGCAAGCCAGCGTCGGTCAGGATGCCGCCGATGGCGTCGCCGAACATCGGGGCCAGCAGCGGGGCCATCGGGAGGAGGCCCGCCACCAGGTCCAGGGACCGGTCGACGAGCGCGCGCGTCTTCTGCTGGCCGCGCGAGGCGTCGTGGACGAAGAAGAGCATCACGCCCATGTGCAGGCTCCACAGCCCGAGCACCAGCACCCGGCGGGCGCCCTCGTCGAGCAGCGCCAGCGCCGGCGCCGGCGCGATCGCCTGGTCGAAGAGCGCGATGCTCTCGTCGCGGATGGCGCGCGTGCGCTCGCCGAAGATCGAGACCTCGGCGCTCGGGTCCGCGATGCTGCGGAAGAGGCCGGAGAGGAGCTTGCGGTCCTTCGCGAGCACGTCGATCTTCGCGTGGAACGCCGCTCCGAGCCGCTGCCGTACGTCGTTCGTGAGCGCGAAGACCGCCTCGGCCTGCGCCGAGCTCTCGCGATGCGTGCGCTCGTAATAGGCGAGGACGATCGCCTCCTTCGACGGGAAGTAGTAGTACGCAGCGCCCAGCGCGACGCCGCCGGCGGTGGCGATGTCGCGCATGGTCGTCGCGTCGAAGCCCTTCTTCCGGAAGAGGGCGAGCGCGGATGCGAGGATACGCGCGCGCGTCTCCTTACCCTGCTTCCGCGCGGCCGCCATCAGCGATAGGCGCTCCGCGGGGCGTGACACAGCGAGCCCTCTTCGCAGCGCGGCGGCTTGCGCAGCAGGCTCGCGAGGCGCGCGCGCCGCGCCGAGAGGGCCACGAAGAAGCGCTCGGCGAGCGGCGCGAGCGTCGGGCCGCTCAGGCGGAACGACCACTCGCGGTAGTCCGCGAGCGCCCACAGGCACACCAGGAAAGCGGCGGGGCCGATCCATACGTCGCCCTCGTCGCTCACGCAGACGAGCTCCTCGCCGAGCCACGGGACCGCGCCGAAGCGCTCGCGCGCGGACGGCGACTGGCACGCGAGGAGCTCGAGGGGCACGAGCGTGCGGCTCGCCGCGAGGAAGTCGGCGCAGCGGACGCAGAGCGCGCACGCCCCGTCGTAGAGGACCGTGAGGTGCTTCACGGCGCGTGGGGCGCGTACGGCGCGTAGGCCGGCTGCGGGCCCTCGATGGGGACGGCGACCGGGAACGCCATGGGCAGGCGCATCTGCGGCGCGACCGGCGGCGGCATGATCGCGAGCTGGCTGCGCCGGCGGATGCGGAAGAAGAGGTACATGTTGAAGAAGTGCATGATACCCAGCGACACCAGCAGCGCGCCGAGCTTCCACGCGAGGACCTCGGCCGCCTCGACCGCGGTGTTCGCGCCGTAGGCCTTCATGATCAGCGCCGCGTAGCCGAGGTTCAGGAGGTAGAACCCGACCACGAGCAGCCGGTTCACGGCCTCGGCCATCCTTGGCGTGTCCTTGAAGACGTCCTCCAAGAAGACCGCGCCGCTGCGGAAGAGGACGCGCGCCAGGCCGACTGTCAACCCCACCGCGACGATGGCGTACGCGATGTACACGGGCACCAGGAATGGACTTTGAACCACCGGATCCATGGGCTCTTGCTCCTTGTTGAACATGTTCAAACATGCTCGAGCCGTTGGTAGGGCCAGGGCCAGGGAGGTCAAGGTAGGCTGGCGGGCATGACGGTCGAACGACGAGGCGCCACGCTCGAGGAGCTCCGCGCATTCCTCGCGACCGCGTTTCCCCAGAGCACGATGGAGGTGCTCGCGCTCGGCGACGGCACCGCGCGCGGACGCCTCGCCATCGACGACCGGCACCTGCGGCCCGGCGGAACGGTGTCGGGACCCTCGATGATGGCGCTCGCCGATGCCGTCACCTATGCGGCGCTGCTGTCTCGCATCGGGATCGTGCCGCTCGCCGTGACCTCGAGCCTGAACATCTCGTTCCTGCGGCGCCCCAAGGCGCACCGCGCGATCGTGGCCGAAGCGACGCTCCTCAAGGCCGGCCGAAAGCTCGCGGTCGCGGAGGTGCGCATCGTCTCCGAGGGCGATGACGCCCTGGTCGCACATGCGACCGTGACCTACGCGATTCCGAGCTAGCTGGTCTTCGCGCGCGCGCGAAGTCATACTTGCGCTCGGGGGGCCTGAGGAGTCTTCAGTCCCGATGCGTGACACGGCGGTAGCAGAGACCAACCCCAGCAGCGCCAGCACCCTCTGGCGCGCCGCGATCCGGCAGCTCTCGATGAAGGGACTGCGGCGCACGCCGCCCATCTGGCGCGAGGGGCGCGCGCTCCCCGAGCTCGTCGCGCTCCGCCGTGATCCGATCTCCTCGGGCATCGGGTTGCCCGAGGGGCGCGGTCGCCCCGTCTTCCTCATTCCCGGCTACATGGCGGGCGACGCCTCGCTGGCGCCGATGGCCAAGGCGCTCCGCGCCGCCGACTTCCGGCCCGAGACGTCGGGCGTGCGGCTCAACGTAGGCTGCGCGAACGCGATGTTCGCGCCCATCGAGGCGCGCCTCGCGGCGCACGTCGCGGCGCACGGCGGGCAGAAGGCGTTCGTCATCGGACAGAGCCGGGGCGGAACGTTCGGGCGTTGGCTCGCAGCGCGGCGGCCCGATCTCGTGGCGGGCCTGGTCACGCTCGGTACTCCGCTGCGCGATCCGCTCGCTGTGCATCTGCTGGTGCTGATGAACATCGGCGTGATTGGCACGCTCGGCGCGCTCGGCATGCCCGGCCTGTTCTCGACCGCGTGCCTGCGCCTCGACCGCTGCTGCGAGCCGGCGTGGGCCGAGGGCAACGCCCCGCTGCTGAAGGACCTCCCGTTTCTCTGCATCTACTCGCGCTCCGACGGCATCGTCGACTGGCGCTCGTGCCTCGGAAGAGGCGCGCGCCATCTCGAGGTCGACTCGAGTCACTGCGGCATGGCCTTCAACATCGACGTCTTCCGCGCGATCGGCGCGGAGCTCGCGGCCGCGCGTTAGCGAGGTGATCGGAGGCGCGCACTGTCGTCCGTTCGGGTGTCATGAAGTGTCTAAATTTCAGGGTGATCGAGCGGCACGTCGCTTGCGTCAGGGTGATTGTCGCGCAACTGAGCGCGGCACCGAACCCCTGCCAAGGAAACCGATCATGCACATTGCTCGCGCCGCCCCCGCCGCCGCCGCCGCCGTCGCCTCGCTCGTCGCTCTCACCGCCACCGGCTGCGCCGCGAGCAGCGAGCCGGACGAGAACCAGGACCCGGCGGTCGTCGTGAACCCGGCCGAGAAGGATCCGCAGGCGCCCGCCGTGGAGACCGGAGCCGTCAGCCCGGAGGCGCGCCGGGAGGTCTGCCGCTGGATGACGTGCCGTGATGTGAACGAGCCCCGTCCCTATCGTTGCTACGTCTGCTACTGAGCGTCAGAGCGCGCGGTGGCCGATCTCCGCGTAGCCGCGCGCGCGCCGCCTCGTGTACGTGCTCCAGGAGCGCGCGACCGGCGCCGCGCCGCCGCGCCTCCTTCGCGACGAACACCTTCCAGACCCACGCCAGCCCGGGCGCGCCCTGCGGTCCGACGCTCGCCACGCCGAGGACGATCCCGTCGTCCTCGGCAACCACGTCGTCGTGCTCCAGCCCGGCCCTCGGGCTCGAACGGCAGGCCGTACTCCGCGAGCGCGTCGCCGACGATGCGTGCGGCATGCACGGAATCGGCAGGCGTGGCGCGACGGAGCTTCAGCATCCCGGCGCCCTGGTGATCCCCGCCTTGAGGCGCGCGATCTCCTGGAGCTCCTCGGCCATGGCCAGCACCTTCGCGCTCGACGCGCGCGCGGCGTCCTGCGCCTCGTCGGTGGTGGCGAGCTCGAGGAGGAGCTTGCGACCGAGCTCGTGGTGATGGCGCTCGTCGGGCTGGATCGTATCCTCGTACAGGCGGGCGGTCGTGTCGTCGCCCATCGCGCGACAGAAGCGCGCGAACTCGGCGTTGCGCACCACCGCGAGCGCCTCGCGCGTGAACTGGCCCGCGGCGACGCGCGCCACCGTACCCTCGAGCGTGAGCAGCCACGTGAGCAGCGGGCTCCGGCCGCCGGCGAGGGGGTCGAGCGTCCTCGTATCGACCTCGAGCTCGAGAAGGCGCGCCTGGATCATCTTGTAGTGCTTCGCCTCGTCGCCGGCCTGGCGCGCGAGCGCGAGCTTCACGTTCACCTCGGGAGTGCTGGGGAGCCACGCCGCCGCGCACTCGGTGGCCTCGAGCTCGTTCTTCAGCGCGAGGAGGAGGAGGCGCGCTACGGTGATCGCCTCGCTCGGCTCGCCCGCCGCGGACGCGATGGCGATGCGCTTGAGGGCGACCTGGTTCTGGGCGTCGAGCTCGGCGACGAAGGATTCGGGAGGGAGGGCCATGAGGGGAGGGGAGCCTACCAGAGCGAGAAGACGTCGGCGCCCAAGGAGGACCCGCGTCGCTGAGCGCTGCCTGTGCGCCCAAGGAGGACTACACGCCGCGAGTCGACGTCGAGCCGCTGGCCGCGGGACGCCTTTGTTACGCATCGTTCCAGGCGGAGAAACGGGAGGCTGGGCCCTGGTCTCACGAAGTCGAGCGCGCCTGCGACACGGACGTGGATGTGCGTGTTCGATGAGCACGGCCCGCGCCCCATACGACAGGTCAGCGTTCGATGGCGTAGCGACCAATGGTCTCGCCGAAGAAGTCGACGTCGGACTCGTAGCTCATGCCCAGCTTCGTGCTCACCGCGACCGACGCGGTGTTCGCGGCCGCGATGTGCGCGATGACACGCGTTGCTCGATGGCTCTCGATGGCGAAGTCGAGGGCAGCCCTGGCGCCCTCGATCGCGAAACCCTGACCCCAGAAGCGACGATAGAGATTCCACCCGATCTCGAAGTCGGGGCACGTCTCGCGGACGAACGCGCCCACCTCACCCACCACCTTGCCGGTCTCCCGGACCTCGAGTGCCCACCAGCCGGCGCCGTTGAGCACCCACGAGCCGGTGGCCGCCGAGAAGAGGCGCCACGCCGTGCGACGGTCGACCGTGCCGGACAGGAACTTGGTGGACTCCGGATCCGCCATGTTCTGCGCATAGGCGTCGAAGTCGGCCGTTCGAAACTCGCGCAGCAGCAGGCGCGCCGTCGTGAGGCGGGGAATGGTGATGGTCATTCCGGGCACCACGTCGGTCATGTCCGTAGCGTAATCCTTTTCAGGCGGCCGCCTTCTCTCTGGGCCGCATGCCGGCGAAGAGCCACTTGCGCGCGAGGAACAGACCGAGGGGGCTGAGGAGCGCGACGAGGCCGTAGATGAACCACATCGTCTCGGTGTTCTTCGCGCCGTCCTTGGGACAGAAGTGCTCGAGGACCCAGCCGGAGTAGAACCCGGTCGTCATCTTGGCCGCGAACCAGGGCAGGTTCGCGATGCCCATGTACTGCGCGGTCCGCCCCTCGGGCGCGAGCTCCGCGGCGTACTCGAGGAAGCGCGACGACCAGAGAGCCTCACCGATCGAGAAGACGAAGAAGTAGCCGATGAGCATCGACGTGCGCGGACCGCTGGTGAGGAGGAACGGGGCCATCGCGCTCACGGCAGAGCCGACGATCATCATCGACAGCACGTGGATGCGCTTGGTCAGCGCCGTGATCACGGGCACGCCGAAGAAGATGATGATCGGGTTCACGGAGTCGACGAGCCACTCCATGCGGTCTCCGATCTCCTGCGGATACGAGCGGAGGACGTACTCAGGCATGGTCAGCCACTGGTGGGCGAAGAGCGTTCGCACCGGGAGGAGCATGAAGATGAAGAACATGAAGCGGCGGTCCGCGAACGGGGACTCGCCGGTGGCCTTCCCGTCCGCTCCCTTGGCGGCGGTCGTGACGCGGACGATCTGCGACTCGGCGCGCTTCGTCATCAGGAGCATGAAGACGACGAGGGTGACGATGGTGATGGCAAAGCAGACCCAGTTGACGGCGTTGAAGCCGGAGAGCGCGGACATGCCCTCCTTGTGCTTCACGTCCCAGGTCGTCCGGACCTTCGCCGAGATCGGGCCGATGAGCGCGGCACCGAGGTTGAACAGCGCGTAGAGGACGGCGTAGCCCATCGCGCCGTTCTTCTCGTCGGTGTACTTCTTGACTCCGGCGTACGCGATCGGCTGGAGGATCCCCTCGCCGAGCGCGACGATCAGGAGCGACACCGCAAGGATCGCGGCGCCCCCCATGAAGGGCGCCGAGCCGTAGAGCGCGCGACCGGCGATGATGAGGAAGAGGGCGAGGATGATCCCCTTGCGGATGCCGAGGCGATCCTCGGCGGGCTTGCCGACGAAGAGCATCACGAGCGTCAGCGAGCCCGTGAACAGGGAGACCCACGTGCTCGCGAGCGCGGGCGAGATCCCGACATCCTGGGCGATGTACGGCTTCATCAACGGCAAGATGCCGAAGTACGCCATCGACTCGAGGCTGAACGCGAAGATGACGAGCCAGAGCGCCCGGGGCGCATCGCGGAGCGCACGAAAAGCCTCGAAAAATTCCTTCACGCGAACGTTCGTAGCGAAGCAGGGGCACGCAGCGCAACAAGAAGCCTCCGGGGGCGCCCCCCGAGCAAGCTCGGGTCACTCATTCCGCCGGGACGCAGTCGTAGAGCTGCTGCCACGACGCGTCCTTCAGGGGGACCGTCGCTTGATCTCACGGATCCGGTCGAGCGCGCTGCGCGCCGCCTCCCGCACCGGCCAGTAGGGCCGGCAACGCTTCGGGTCGTTGCCGGACGACGTGCAGATGGTGGCGCCCTCGGGCTGGAAGGAATCGGAGAGGAGCGCCGTGAGCGTCACCTCCGAGGCTGCGGACGCGACTTCCCCGAGCGTGCGTGCCGCCTGCTCGCGGATCTCGGGATCATGATCGGCCGCGAGGGGCGCGAGCGCGCGCACGAGCTCCGTCCGCTCGCCGCTCGATAGCTGCGTCTTGCACGTCGCCTCGAGCGGGCGGATCTGCCGATCGTCTCCGCTGCTCGAGTGCATCCCGAACCAGCCGTCCGGCTCGCTTGCGCAGGGGTCGGAGCCGCTGCGCCGGGCGAGCGCCCCCACGACGTGGAGCGCGCGGGTCCGGCCCTCTACCGGCCCGATCTTGGCCTGTGCGAGGGCGGCGGCCAGCGCCGGCTTTCCGGCCGCGTCCGCGAATCCTTCGAGCGCGCGCACCCGCGCGTCCCAGTCGTCCGCGGCGTCACGGCCTCGCGTGACCAGCGCGCCGCGGTAGAGGCGCGCGAGATCGAAGCCGGCGTCCGCCAGTCGCTGCGGCCCGTACCACGTGGGCCGCGAGCCGGCGGTCGAAGCGTAGAGGCGTTCGACGACGACCGGGCGACAGCCGCTCGTCGCCTCCATGACCCGGATCAGTCCCCGTACCTGGTGGGCGCGCCGCGAATCGACCGATGTCCCGCATCCTCCTCCGCCCGGAGCGGCTCTTCGATAGAGCTCCGCGGACTCGCGTGCCTCGCCCAGCATCTCTGTCGAGAGGCGCGAGCGCGCGCATCACGTACGCGTAGCGCGGGCCGCCCCACGCGAGGTCGCTCTCCTCCTCGCCGCGCAGCGGCCCGGGATACCCGAGGGTGGTCAGGTAGGTGCGCGCGGCGCGCGCGTGCGGCGTCCATCGCTTGGAGCAGCTGCTGTCGCTCCGCGGAGGGAGGTGCTCGCTCGCCGAAGACGGACGGTCCGCGCTCCGGCGCGTCACCGAAGGTGCCGGCGCTCGTGGCCCTCCGTT
>JAYTBL010000481.1:0-9969 GCA_043736975.1 Polyangiaceae bacterium | reverse complement strand
GCGGCGGAGCGTCCGATTGGCTCCACGATCACGTGACGCACGGCGCGATCATCGAGGCGCTGGCCCCGCGCGGCGCCTTCGTGTTCGACCTCGAGGCGCGCCGGCCGGTGGTCCTCGTCTCGGGCGGCATCGGCGTGACGCCGATGATCGCGATACTCAACAGTCTCCTCGTCAACGACGGCCGCACGATCCATCACGGGCCGATCTACTTCGTGCATGGCACGCGAAACAGCATGCATCAAGCATTCGCCGAGCACCTCCGGGAGAAGGCGAAGAAGCACGGCAACCTGAAGGTTCACGTCCGCTACAGCCAGCCCGCGGCGGGCGACGTCATCGGCTCCACGCACGATAGCGAGGGGCGGGTCGACCTCGCCCTCTTGAAAGCGCTCCTCCCCTTCGATGACCACGAGCTCTGGCGCGCGGGCGACGGGAGCCTCCTCGACGTGGCCGACTACGACGAGCCGCCGGCCCACGGCGTCGCCCGCGGGGAGGCTCTCCTCTGCTGCGCGCGCCCGCATCCGGGGCCTCATCGGGTGGAGGCGGGCGGGGACCGCGAGGGCGTGAGCCTCGACCTCTGACCGTCCGGCTCCGCACGCGGTCAGCGCAGGGCTGCTCCGCGAGGACCGCGAAGCCGTGGCGTTCGTAGAGGCGCTGCGCCGCCGGGTTCGTCCGCAGCACATCGAGCCAGAGGACATGACCCGGCGCGCGCCGCGTCTGCGGCCCCACGGATCAACGCGCTGCCGAGACCCCGACCCACGCCGTGCACGTAGACCTTCTGCAGCTCGTCCCGCACCATCGAGGTGCCTGGGATCGTCGTCTGTCGCCGCAGCTTGGCGTACCCGCGCGCCGTACCCGCGAACCCGAGCAGGTAGATGACGTCGCTGGACGCGAGCTCGGCGGCCTCGAGGCTGGCAGCGACCACGGACTCCGGCGTCATCGCCCCGAGGATAGACGCACCCCTCTCCTCCGGCGAGCCACCGCGCGGATGTCCGCGGAGAGGACCTCAGGGCGGGGGCTTCTTCGCGCTCGCGATCTTCGCTTCCATCGCCGCCACGCCCTGCTTGAAGGCCGGGCGGGTCGTCGACCACTCCTGCGCCTCCGTCTCGTGCGCCAGCGCGGCGGCGTGCGTGGGCACGAGCAGCGATCGGCGGACCGTGTCGACCACGCGGCGCGAGAAGTCTGCGTCCTGGCCGTCGAGGCGGCGCGCCAGCGTCAGCGCCTCCTCGAGCAGTCGGTCGTCGTCATGGACCGCGGCCACGAGGCCGGCGGCGAGCGCGCGCCCGCGCGAGCAGCCACGTGTGACCGCCGCCCGGATGCAGCCGCAGCTGCGTGAAGCGCGTGTCGAAGATCGCGTGCCGGCCGGCGAGGCGGACGTCGCAGGCGAGCGCGAGGATGAAGCCCGCGCCGACCGCCGGTCCGTTCACCGCCGCGATGGTGGGTAGCGGCGAGCGGAGCACCCGCAGGAATCCCTCGTAGACCGGCCGTACGGAGTCGAAGTCACCATCCGCCGCCGCGCGCAGCACGGAGAGCTCGACGCCCGCGCAGAACGCCTTGCCCGCGCCGACGAGCGCGACGGACAGCACGTTGCGCCGCTCGGGGACATTCAGGGTGACGAGCGCGGCTCGGCCTCGCTCGCCACCTGGTAGCTCGATCCCGCCCGCAAGACGAACTGCCGGCCGTCTGCCAGATCCGTGATGAGCTCGCCCTCCAGGACCAGGAGCACATGACCGCGCGTGCACCAGTGATCGGCCAGGTACCCACTCGACCATACGAACGCGGATGTTGCCGACCTCGAGCGTGCGCCAGGTCGCGTGTCCGATCTCGCCCGGGTGCTCGGTCGCCGGGACCGTGCTCCAGTCGGTGACCGCGAAGGGTGATGTTCATGCGCAGAGAATGCCCCCACCAGCTTCGGCCGGCCAGCGCGCGGGCGTCCCTCGTCAAACGTCGGGCGCAAAACACGTCAGCGAGGAGCGAAGCGCTCCTTCAACGCCAGCGCCGGCCGCTCGATCACTGCCCACGTCGCGAGCGCGATCACGATCGAGGCCGCGCTGAGCGCGACGATGAACGCCGCGTCGGTCGCGATGGGGTGCGCCGTCATGCGCGCGTCGAGCCGGGCGTGCAGAAGATGGTGCGCCAGGTGCTTGAGCGGCGGGTGCACGAGGTAGATCGCGTAGCTGTACTTGCCGAAGAAGCCGAGGACGCGCAGCGCCGGCGCGTCGGGGCGCGCCGCCGCCGCCACCAGCACCGCGCTCAGGATCGCGATCAGCGAGTACCCCCACGTCTGGATGAGTGGATTGTTCCGGTTCAGGCCGTGGGTCATCACCATCAGCGCCGCGAGCGCGACCAGCGCGCCCACGCCCACCGGGCGCAGCGCACGCGCGAGCCGCGCGCGCCACACGTCGGACCGAACCGCGAGCGCCACCAGCGCGCCCATCGCCAGGGCGTCGGCGCGGCACACCGTCGCCGAGTACAGCCACAGGTCCGGGACGTGAGCCGCGTGTAGCGCGCCGCGCGTCGCCAGCGAGCCGAGCACGATCGCGACGCACACCCCCGCGAGCGTGCGCGGCTGCGCGCGCAAGGCCGCCCATGGCCACACGACGTAGAACTGCTCCTCCACCGCGAGCGACCACAGGTGCCCGATGCCCGGCAGGATCCCGTACGCGAGCCACGACCAGTTCGAGAGGAACAGCCAGTACCAGACCGCCTCGGTGGCCGGTCGCTGCAGGGCGGGGAACACCCGCGGGAGGATCGCGAAGTAGACGATCAGCAGCGCGTAGTAGAGCGGGAAGATCCGCAGCGCCCGTCGCACATAGAAGCTGCGAAGGGCGCGCGGCGCGCCGCGATCCTCGAGCAGGATCCCGGTGATCAGGAAGCCCGAGAGCACGAAGAAGAGCTGCACGCCGACCCACCCCGACTCGACGAACGCGTTCCACAGCTTGTCGACGAGCGTCCCGTGCGGGACGAAGATGCTCAGGTTGTGGAAGAGCACCACCACGATCGCCACGCCGCGCAGCGCATCGAGTGCCGGGAAGTGGGCGCGCGAGAGCTCAGGCCTTGTCACCCGTCAGCTGCGCGATCGCGTCGCGCATCGCGGCCATGCTCTCGAAGACGCTTCGCTTGAGCATGTGGTCCGGGAACTCGACGTCGAACTCCCCTTCGAGCGCCAGCATCACGTTGACGCTCGCGTGGGAGGTCATCCCAGCCTGATAGAGATCCCCGTCCTCGGGGTAGACGGCGGCGTCCTTGCTGAGGCGTCCGTGGTCCTTGAGGATCTTGCGAATCCTGTCGATCATGAGTTTTCCTTCGACAGCGAAATGACAACTGCAGTGGCGTAATCGCCCTCGTGACTGAGACTGATGGAGAGCGCCGGAGCGCCGGCCTCCGCGGCTGCGGCGAGCGCGTTGCCGTGCAGGAGAAGGGCAGGGGCGCCCGACGGACGGCGGGTGACCTCGATCTCGCGCCACCCCACGCCGCGCTCGGCGAGGTCGAGCGCCTTGACGGTGGCCTCCTTCGCCGCGAGCCGCGCCGCGAGGCGCGCGGCGGTGAGCGCGGGCGTCGCCGTTGCGTACGCGATCTCGCCCTCGGTGAAGACGCGACGCAGGAAGCGATCCCCGAAAGTCGCCAGCGACTCCTCGACGCGGCTCAGCTGCACCAGATCGATGCCGACGCTCATGGTCTGGTTCATCGCGAGGGATTATGCGTGGACGAAAGGATCGACTCAAGCCGCAATCGCAGCTCCGGCCACTCGGCGGGCACGATGGCGAAGAGCGCCGTGTCCCGGACCACGCCGTCCGCGGCCGGCGCATGCGCGCGCAGGATCCCCTCGAAACGGCCGCCCAGCCTGGCGATCGCGTTCCGCGAGCGGCTGTTGCGCGCGTCGGTCTTGAGGACGAGGCGGTGGACGCGCCACACCTCGAAGGCGTGGCGCATCAGGAGGTGGCATGCGGCGGTGTTCACCTCGGTCCGCTGCGCCGCGGGGGTCAGCCACGCGTGCCCGATCTCGGCGACGTCCGGGGGATCGCTCGCGGCGACGCGCGGCTCGCCCGCCACGCGGACCGTGCGCTCCGGCCAGCTCCACCACTCGAGCGACATGAGGCGGTAGGCGCCCACGATGCTCCCCGCCCGCTCCACGACGAAGGGCACGGAGCGCCGCGCCGCCTGGTCGGCGAGCGCCGCCTCTACGTAGCGGAGCATCTCTCCGCGATCGCGCGGGACGGGCGCGAGCTCGAAGGTGGAGCGATCGAGCGTGGCCGCCGCGGTCAGCGCCTCGACGTGCTCGAGCGCCAGCGGCAACAGGCGCACGTGCTCGCTCGCGAGTGGGCCGACGGCGAGCACGCTCACGTCGCGCCTGGCGCCGCCGACAGCAGGCCCATCGCGCGCTGCCAGGCGCCGGCCATCTCGTCGAACATCGGGTCGAAGGTCGCGGCATCGGGCGCGCGCTTGCCGTTCACGGCGCGCGCGCCTTTGAGGATGAGCGCCTTCGCCGACTGGCTCAGCGTGGCGAGCTCGCGCGCGGCCTCGCGCCCGACGTCGTCGTCTCGCCACACGAGGTGGAGCGAGAGGAGCTCCATCGCGGCGCCGAGCTGGCGGATCGTCGCGAACGCCCACGCATGATAGACGGCGAGCCCCTCGCCCTGGAGGCGCGCGAGATCCGCGGCGATCCGAGCGCCGAAGCGCGCCACCGGGTTCTCCTGCGGCCGCCGCGCGAGGTGCTTCGCGAGGAGACCGCGCGCCCGCTCGCGGAGCTCGCTCGTGGGGCGCTTCACGAGGCGATCGACCCGGACCACCTCGGCGAAGAAGGGCATGAACGTGGGATCGGGCGGCGCGCCGATACGGAACAGGCTCTCGAAGTCGGGGCCCTCGAGCGCGTAGTAGCCGGCGTTGTGGAAGTAGCCGAGCCTCCGCGCTTCACGATCGAAGTCGCAGATGATGATCGTGCTCTTCGTGTGCTGGCGCTGGTAGTCGGTCCCCGCGGTATCGGGCAGGAAGAAGGCGTCGGCCTCCACCGCCACCATCTTCCCGGCGCCCACGTGCACCTCGACGTGATCGGTGAGGTCACGCCACAGGTTCAGCTCCTGCACGTCGATGCCGTAGAGATCGAAGAGCTCGTCGTGCTTCGGCTTGAAGAACGTCCACTGGTCGCCCTCGAAGTCGATCGCCGCCACGAAGGGCAGCATCGCGAGCGGCTCGCAGCCGAGAGCGTGGATCAGCTCGATCCACACGTCGACGTAGCAGTTCTTCTCGACCCACACGAGGCCCTCGCCATGAAGCGCGTGGCGCGGGTACGCCGCGGCGTCGAGCGTGAGCGAGGCTACGCGCGTCACGGCCAGAGGTGCTTGCGCACGCTGGTCGGCCAGTCCGCCGGCCGGAACCCGTGCGTCTTGAAGAGGGCCATCACGCAGCGCTCGAGGCCGAAGCCGAGGCACGCGGTGTGCGCGGTCTCGCCGTCCGCGGACTTGATCTCGAAGATGTCGCCGAACTTGTCCTGGTGGTAGTTGAAGGAGCAGCACGCGGTCGGCTTCTCCGCCGAGATCACCGGGATCAGCACCTCGAACTTGAGCTTCTGCTCGATCTGGTTGTTCGCCAGCATCTTGCCGGCCCGGCCGAAGAACGGATCGGCGGCGACGTCGGGCTTGGCGGGGAGCCCGAGCGAGGTGAGCAGCTCGACGCCGCGCTGCAGCCACATGTCTCGCCACGCCACCACCGCCTCGGGCGCGCCGGCCTGGACGAACTCGCGCACGCGGAACGACTGCATGCGCGTGGGCTCGAGCGACGGCTCGTGCCGGTAGACCCACTGGAACATCGTGATGAGGCGCCCCTTCTCGGGGAGCGTGCCGGTCATCGTCGGGTAGATCGGGTAGCAGGCCGCGGGGTTCAGGCAGACCTCGGTCATGCCTTGCGTGTCCGCCCACGGCTCGCCGCCCGTCACCTTCGCGGAGAGCCCCTTGGCCTCGCGCTCGTTGCCGAAGAAGCTGAAGACCGTACCCGCGAGGTTGGGGAACGAGTCGAGGTAGGCGGTCTTCTCGATGATGGTGCGATCGATGACCGGCGGGAAGACGAAGAACTCGGCGGCGTCGTTCTTGGCGAGCTGGGTGATGAGCCCGTCGAAGCGGGCGAGGACGTCCTCGAAGACCGCGCCGCGCCCGAAGGAGCCGGGGACGCGCGTGGGAACGATGAGGCCGCTCTCGACGAGCCCCTTGTAGAAGCTGTCGGCGCCGTATTCCACGTCGCTCACTCGTCCTTGAAGACGAGCAGCATGGATGCCGTCTTCGAGAAGATGCGGTCGTTCGAGACCATGAGCGAGGCCGACAGGGCGTCGCGGTACTGGCGCCCTACCGACACCTTCGAGTCGTTCTTGTAGCCGTTGATGCCGATGATCTGGAGCGCCTCGTGGACGATCTGCTGGACGGCCTCGGAGGCGGCGACCTTGAGGTTGTTCATCTTGAGCGCCCAGCCGATCGTGAGGAGCTCCTCCATCCCGCTGGGCAGGGCGGTGATGCGGTCGAACTCGGTGGCGAGCGCCTGCACGTCGTTGCGCATCGTCTGGAGCTTCACCGAGAGCTTGGCGAGGTGCGAGGCCTTGAGGGGAACGGTTCCGGGCGTCTTGCGCGCCTCGGCGCGGACGAACGCGGCGGCGCGCGCCACGGCCTCGAACGCGATGCCGTGCCACAGTCCGCCCCAAAGGATGTGCGAGTACGAGACCATCGTCTGCGCCGACGCATCGGCGTAGGAGCCGGGGAGGATCTGCTCGGCGGGGCCTGCCGACGTCAGCTTGAAGCCGGGGCTGCATGTCCCGCGCATGCCGAGCGTGTCCCAGGTGGTGGTCGCGGTGAGCGTGCGGTCGCCTCTCCGGACCAGCACCAGCACCTGATCACTGGCGGGGGCGTCGGCTTCGCGGCGGCACGTCACCAGGAGGTCGTCGGCCTGCACGGCGTAGGAGGCGGCGCTGGACTCCTTGTCGAGCGTGAACCGTCCGTTCTTGACGTCGACCGCGCAGATCGAGCTCCGCGTATCTCCCCAGACGCCGACCTCGGAGGTGACCGACCCGATGAGCAGCTGGCGCTCGACGATCTCGCGCAGGTACCCCTGGAAGAACTTGTCCTTGTCGCCGTGGCGCACGACGCACGCGACCTGGATCAGGTGCATCGCGAGAATCATTGCGCTCGACGAGCAGGCCTGGGCGAGCGTCCAGCACACCGCCGTGAGCTCCTGGATGTTCGCGCCAGCGCCGCCGAACTCCTTGGGCACGCCCGCGGAGAGCAGCTTCGCCTGCTTCATCGCGTCGACCGTTTCCTGAGGGAAACGCGCCTTGTCGTCGACGTCCACGGCGTGAGCGCGCGCCACCTCCTGGGCGATGGCCCGGGCCTTCTGGACGAGCTCGCTGGTCTTGTGGGTCGGTATGTACATGGTCACAGGCTCCAGTAGCGGACGCGGGACCCCACCTGCGCAGGCTCGAACACGCTCTTGACGTCCATGAAGACGCCTCCGTCGCGCAGGCACGCGATGATCTTGTCGACGCCCATCTCGAGATAGGGCTTGTGGCTGACCGCGAGCACGAGCCCGTCGAGCGCGCGGAACTCCTCGAGCTGGTTCAGCTCGAGGCCGTACTCGTGGCGCGTCTCGGCGGCGTTCGCGTGGGGGTCGTGCAGGAGGACCTGGACGCCGAACTCCTTCAGTTCGTCGACGATGGTGGGCACCTTGCTGTTGCGGATGTCGTTGACGTCCTCCTTGAACGTGAGCCCGAGGACGCCGACGCGCGCGCCCTTCACGGGGATGTTTGCGTTGACCAGCTGCTTCACGAGGCGCTGCGCGACGTAGCGACCCATGTTGTCGTTGATGCGGCGCCCCGCGAGGATCACCTCGGAGTGGTAGCCGACCCGCTGCGCCATCGTCGTCAAGTAGTACGGGTCGACGCCGATGCAGTGGCCGCCGACGAGGCCGGGCCGGAACTTGAGGAAGTTCCACTTTGTGCCGGCGGCGGCGAGCACGTCGGCGGTGCGGACGCCGATGCGGTCGAAGATGAGCGCGAGCTCGTTCATCAGCGCGATGTTGATGTCGCGCTGCGTGTTCTCGATGACCTTCGCCGCCTCGGCCACCTTGATCGACGGCGCGCGGTGGACGCCGGCCTCGATGATCGCGCCGTAGGTGGAGGCGACGCGCTCGAGCGTGTCCGCGTCCTCGCCGGAGACCACCTTGGTGATGCGCTCGAGCGTGTGCTCCTTGTCGCCGGGGTTGATGCGCTCCGGCGAGTATCCGAGCTTGAAGTCGGAGCGCGCCAGGCCCGAGACCTTCGCCAGCACCGGTCCGCAGATGTCCTCGGTCACGCCGGGGTAGACGGTCGACTCGTAGACGACGACGTCACCCTTCTTGAGATGCTTGCCCACCGTCTCCGAGGCACGCACGACCGGCGTGAGGTCGGGGACGTTGTTCTCGTCCACCGGCGTCGGCACGGCGATGACCCAGAAGGTGACCTTCGCCAGATCGGCAGGGTCGGCGGTCATCTTGAGCTTGGTGGCCTTGAGGACGCTCTCCGGCACCTCGAGGTTGCGGTCGTGTCCGCTCACCAGCTCCTTGACCTTGGCGACGTCGATGTCGAAGCCGACAGTCTCGAACTTCTTCGCGAACGCCAGCGCCACCGGCAAGCCGACGTACCCGAGCCCCATCACCGCAATGTTCTCGACCATCGCTTCACAAATACACGATCGCGCCGCACCCAACTACCTTGACGCAGCATCCGCTTCGCCTGCGAGGTGATCCGCTCGGCAAGGACCGACGCTGGCGCGAGGCCGCAACAAAGACGAGGGATCCTGGATATGTAGCCATCTTTCTGGCCCGCCGCGCGCGGGCCGAGCTCGGGCCGCCTGCCTCTCGATCAGAAGCTCTTCGCGCTGAGCTGCGCGTTGAAGGTCGCTCCGCCGAACGAGACCTCCTGCTTCACCAGGCCGACGCCGCGGCAGTACGTGCCGTTGATCGTGCCCGGCGTCCGCGCGACCTGGAGACAATCCGTGAAGGTTCCGGCCGGAACGGTGACCGACGCGACCGCCGAGGACGTGAAGGTGACGCCCGGCGACCCGACCCAGGTCCGTGCGGGGAGGGGCGGATCGTCGATCAAGCGGGTCCACAGAGCCGTGGGCGCGGCCGGGTCGTACTGCTCGCTGATCTCTACGCCCGTCGTGTACCTGTAGGCCGTCGATTGTGGCACTCGAAACGCATCCTGGATCTGGAACGCGTTGGTGCGCCCGAAGTAGTTGCCCATGGCTTGCACGCTCGCGGTTCGCGTTCCATTCGGAACGGCAGCGACATTCGAGTTGGTGATCAGGTAGGTCCATGTTCGGCCCACCACCGGGACGGGATCGAAGCGCGCCAGCGTGGGAGAGCCGCCTTCGGCATCGCCGGATGCGTCAGTAGCCGCGTCGGCGGAGGCGTCACTCCCCGCGTCGCCGGAGCCCGAGGAGCCGCTCGAACCGTCCGAGCCGGAGGAGCCGCTCGAGCCGCTCGCGCCGGAGGAGCCGCTCGCGCCGGAGGACCCGCTCGCGCCGGAGGAGCCGCTCGCGCCGGAGGAGCCGTCATCCGCTGACGTTCCGCAGGCCGCGACGACGGCCACGCCGCTCGCCAGGGCAATCACGCACATACCGAGCTCGAGTCCCGTGAAGCGACGCTTAGTCATCATCAGTGATCCCTTCGATAGTCAAATACGTTATGGGTAATTGCGCGGCCGGATAGTCGGTCAGGGGAGCGCGTCCACCAGCTGTCGGACCATCAGCGTGAAGGGGTGATCGGTGCCATCGATGACGAACGTCCCTGTCGCGCTCGCCTCGAACCAACCGTCCCTCCCGTCGCGCACGATGTTCATGCCCGCGCCGGTGGCCTTGGGAAAGCCCCGCTTTCCCGGTCGTTGGTAGTGGTACTGAAGGTAGGCGCTGTCAGGTTGGCTGGTCGAACCCGGGGGGCTGTACGGGATCGCGCCCA
>JAYTBL010000480.1:0-1532 GCA_043736975.1 Polyangiaceae bacterium | reverse complement strand
CCTCGATCGCGACCGAGAGCGACGACCGGAGCAGGCGCACGCCCTCCGCGGCCACGCAGCCGAGGTCGACGGGCGCGTCCGCGCGCTCGGTGCGTCGGCTGAAGGTCAGGATCTGGCGAACGAGGTCGCGCGCGCGTGTCGCGGCGATCTTGATCTCGCCCAAGCTGATGTGGAGGTCGCCGGCCCCCGGTTCCTCGATCGCGACCTCGGTGTAGCCGAGGATGACGCTGAGCATGTTGTTGAAGTCGTGGGCAATGCCCCCAGCGAGCGTGCCGAGCGACTCCATCTTCTCGCGCTGACGCGCGCGCGCCGCCTGCGCGTGACGCTCGGTCGCGTCCTCGACGCTTCCGACGTAACCCGTCACGCGGTCCCCGTCGCACACCGGCGACGCCCACACGCGGACGTGGCGGACGCCGAGCTCCGGGAGCACGAGGCGATACTCGAGCAGCGCCAGCTCCTTCGCCGCCGAGGTCGCCGCGCGCCACTCGCGCATCGCACGCTCGGCGTCCTCGGGATGCACGTCCTCGAGCCAGCCGCTCCCGAGGAGCTCCGCTGCAGGCCGGCCCCAGATCTTCGCGACCGCAGGGTTCACGTAGACGCCGGCGCCGTCAGGGGCGGCGAGGAAGATGCCAAGAGGAGCCGCGTACGCGAGCTGACGGAAGCGCGCCTCACTCTCGCGAAGCGCGTCCTCGACCGCGACGCGCGCCGTGACGTCCTGACAGACGACCGCGACCCCCACGACGCCCGCTCGTGCGTCGACGATCGGCGAGAGGACGGCGTCGAGGTAGCGCGCTCCACCCGGCAGGACGAGGCGCGTGCGCGTCGAGAAGCGCTCGCCGGCGAGCGCGCGCGCGTGCAACGCCTTCCAGCGGAGAACCTCCGGGGACGTGTCCTCGGGCGCGGCGAGTGGCTCGCCGATCGCCATGTCGCGCCCGCTGGTCAAGCGCTGTAGCGCCTGGAACGCCGCGTTCGCGGCGAGCAGTCGACCTTGCGGATCCACCGCCACGACGAGCGCATCGGTGCTGTTGATCAGCGAGACCAGGCGCGCACGCTCGCGCACCAACTCGGCCACGAGACGGCCGTAGAAGTCGGCAGGCAGCGGCTCGCCCAATGGCGCGTCAACGTCGCTGGCAACCGCGTGACGCGGGGTCGGCGCCGAGAGATCGACGACGTAGCCGATCCAGGTCCCGACGGTGTCGGGCACGAACGCACTGACCAGCAGCACCGGGACGCGCGTGCCGTCCTTGCGAATGAACTCCTTGACGTACGGCGCGGTGAAGCCGTCGCCCGCGGCGAGCGCCTGCTGGATGCCCGCCTCGTCGAGGTGGAGTTGATCGGGCGGCGTCATCTCCTGCCAGTCGAGGTCGCCAGATTCGAAGTCCGCGCGCGTGTAGCCGATCGTGCGGAGGAACGTGGCGTCCGCCGCGGTGATCCGCGTTCCGCAACCCCTCACCACGCCGACCGGCGATCCTCCCGCACGCACGCTCGCGTCGTCCATGTCCCCTCCCCGAGCCTTCATCGTACCCTGCGAC
>JAYTBL010000479.1:0-9978 GCA_043736975.1 Polyangiaceae bacterium | reverse complement strand
CCGCGAAGACGCCCGAGGGAATGGCCTCCGGCTCGTTCGGCCCCACCACCGCGGGGCGCATGGACGCGTACGTCGATGCCTTCCAGGCTGCCGGCGGCAGCATGGTCATGCTCGCGAAGGGCAACCGTTCGCAGCAGGTCACCGACGCGTGCAAGAGCCACGGCGGCTTCTATCTTGGATCGATCGGCGGTCCCGCGGCGCGGCTCGCGCAGGACTGCATCAAGAAGGTCGACGTGCTCGAGTACGCCGAGCTCGGCATGGAAGCGGTGTGGAAGATCGACGTCGTCGACTTCCCGGCGTTCATCGTGGTCGACGACAAGGGCAACGATTTCTTTGCCAGCCTGACGGGATCGGGCTCGGGGAAGAAGTCTCTACCCCTCAAGTAGGATACGGGCGCCCCGGGCGCAGCCCTGTCCCGCCCGGGGCGGACTGCCACGCTGCGACATCACGTACGCAGCATAGACCCCGCCAGAATCCATGATCCAAGGGGTGGGAACGGCAATTGTATGAGGGTCGACGTGGCTTCCGAATCCCCTGCCTCCGACGAGAGCCCTTGGCTCGCGAGTGATCATCCTCCCTTCGCGGGGAAGTACTTGGTCGACCGCATCCTCGGCCAGGGAGGCATGGGCACGGTGTTCGAGGCCCGTCACATCCGCCTCCAGCAGCGCGTGGCGATCAAGGTCCTCGGCTCGGCGCTTCGCGAGCACCCGGAGCTCGTGCAGCGGTTCGAGCGCGAGGCCCGCGCCTGCGGCTCGCTCTCCAGCGTTCATGCCGTTCGCATCATCGACATCGATGCGACCGAGGACGGCACGCCCTACATCGTCATGGAGTTCCTCGACGGCCGCGATCTCTCGCAGATCCTCGAGTCGGAAGGTCCGCAGTCGATCTCGCGCGCGGTGCGGTGGGTGACCGAGGCGTGCGACGCCATTGCCGAGGCCCACCGACTCGGCATCATTCATCGCGACCTCAAGCCAAGCAACCTGTTCCTCGCCAAGATCGACGGTCGCGTCGTGCTGAAGGTCCTCGACTTCGGCATCGCGAAGTACCTGGCCTCGACCGACTCGGCGATCACCCAGGCGCTCAGCCCGCTCGGTACGCCCCAGTACATGTCCCCCGAGCAGGTGCGCGCCGCGAAGGACGTGGACGTCCGCTCCGACGTGTGGTCGCTGGGCGTGACCCTCTACGAGCTGGTCTGCGGCCAGACGCCGTTCTCCGACGAGTCGGCGTCCGCCTGCATCGCAGCGATCGCCGCCGACCCGGTGCCCGATCCGCGGACGCTCCGCCCCGAGCTCGAGCCCGCCTTCGTCGACGTCATCATGCGCGCGCTCGCGAAGAACGCCAGCGATCGTTACCAGAGCATCGACGAGCTGGTGGCCGCCCTCGCGCCGTTCGCGAGCGCGATCGACGACCAGGAGATGGTCTCGGCGATTCGGCGCTCGATAAAGTCGCACCCCGAGCTCACCGCGGTGACGCCGGTCGCGCTCGGGGACTCCTACGCCGTGCGGAAGTTCGCGGCGCGCGAGCCGTTCGAGTCCCGCTCCGACCGCACCGCGCCGCCGATGATCGCGGCGCCCAAGCCGGTGCTGGCGCGTCGCTTCCGGTCGTCGATCGCGATCGCCGCAGCGGCTGCGCTGGGCCTCGGGCTATTCGCGCTCGTGGGTCAGGTCCGGAGCCCGCTCGCGGCCCCGGCGCCGGCAGTCAGTCGCCTCGAGGCGCCGGTCGCTGCCGCCGAGCTCCCCGCGGTCGCGCTTGCGGCGCCGGCGCCCGCGCTGTCTACGATCGCGCCCGAGGAGATGCCCGTCGACGGCGCGCCGGTCGCCGCCCGGCGGGTGGGGCTGGTCGAGGCTCCCGCGACCACGGCGAAGCCCCTCGTGGCCCGCCCGCTCGTCGCCGCGCTCGCCAACAGCGCCCCAGTTGACGCCAAGCCTGCCGCCAACGCTCGCGCGAAGTCGGATCGCCCGGCGCCGCAGGTCACGGCCTCGCGCGCCGCCGTCCACGGCGGTCTCACGAACCCCGGTTTCTAGTCGACTCGCTCGACCGCCGAGACGGTCAGAATACGAAGGAGGCGTTGGCCAGGCCGCCGCCCGGGAGCGGCGAAGCGTCGACCGCGAGCCGTGACGTCTTCGTCGCGGTCTCCGCACCGTGCGGGCGGTGCAGCAGCAGGTAAACGCCGACCACCGCGCTCACCGCGCCCACGCCGCCGACGATCCCGCCGACGATCTGCTTCGCGTTTCCGCGGCTCGCAGCATCGTAGGCGTCGCGGCGCAGCGCCGCCGCCTCGGCGGTCTCGGTGCGCGAGGCCACGCCGCCCGAGCACGCCACGGCATCGCACCACCGCGCCGTCTTGTCGTCCCGCGTCCCCGCGTCGCCCGAGGACGACGCAAAGAGGATGACGCTGGTGGCGATCAGCGCGCCGCCGCCGCCCACCAGCGCCCAAGGCATCACCGACCTTCGCTCGGCCGACACGCCTGCCCCGTCGAAGACCGCCACGCTGTCGTCGCCCTTCACCTCGACCACGCGCAGGACGCCGCGCCCGACGGTCACGTCCTGCTCGGTCGCCGCCCGTCCCGCGCGCTCCACGCGCACCACGCGCGTGCCGGGATCGACGGACATCGTGCCAGCGTCACCACGGATCACCACCTCGCGCCCATCCACGAGCACGCGGGTGCTCTGGGGCAAACGCCCGCGGATACGAACCTGCACCAGCGGCGTCTTCTGATCGACCTCGGCGATCCGCTGCGACGCCAGCGCGCTCACCTCCTCGTTGCCGGCCCGCTGCGCGAGGCGCATGGCGAGCTCGTACTCGGTGCGCGCTTCCAGCAGCTTGTCGTCGTTCTCGAGAGCCCAGCCCAGCGCGTAGCGGAGGTTCGGCGTCTCGCGGATCCTCAGCGCGGCGCGTAGGCGCTCCTCTGCCGCGCTCCACCGGCCCTGGCGCTCGAGCTCGCCCGCCTGATCGAACAGCGCGCGCGCGCGCTCGAGATCGCCGTCGCGCTCCTGCGCCGCGGCGGAGCGTCCGAGACCGAGGACGACGAGGAGTACGGGGGCAGCGAGGCGTGAGCGCAGAAGCACAACCCTTACCAAGCACGGACCGGGCCAGGGTCTAACGACCCGACGGTGCGGACTGCGGACGCGCAGGCACCTCCGGCGCCGCGGGCGGCTTTGGCCTGCGGTAGAGCGAGATCAGGACGAGCACGACGGCCGCCGCTGCAAGGAGCCCGAGCACGACTGCCAGGAGCAGCAGGGGGCGGGCCGGCCGCTCGACCCCGCGCTCGCGTGCCACGGGGCTCGGCGGCACGATCGGGCCGGCGTTCGACATCGAAGGGGGGGCGTCGGAGATGCGCGCATGATTGCTGCTGCTGCTGCTGCTCACCGAGGACGAGCGCTCGTAGCGCGCGTTGCCGGGCATCGGCATCGTCCGCTTCGACGACAGGAGCGCCGTCTTGCCGCGTGAGCTGCTGCGCCCCAGCTGGAGCTTCGCGGCGATCCCCGCGCCCAGGCTGCCAACCGGCGCGAACGGCGAGAGCGCCGCCACCACCTCGCGGAGCGACGCGAAGCGGCGGTCGCGATCGCGGTCCAGCATGCGCCGTACCGTGAGCGCGAGGCCCTCCGGCACCTCGGCGAACGTGCGCAGGTCGGGCGCATCGGTGGAGACGATCTTCGCGGCGACCTGCGCCGAGCTACCTTCAAAGGGCGGGCGCCCCGCAAGCAGCTCGAAGAGGATGACTCCGAGCGACCAGACGTCCGCGCGCACGTCCACGTTCGAATCGGCGCGAACCTGCTCGGGCGACATGTAGAGGACGGTGCCGATCACCGCGCCGGCGGTGGTGAGCCGCGTCGACTCGCCGACCATCTTGGAGATACCGAAGTCGAGGATCTTCACGATGCGCGCAGCTTCGGGTCCCTCGCCCTCCTTGGCGAGGAAGAGGTTCGCGGGCTTCAGGTCGCGGTGGATGATCCCGATCGCGTGGGCCTCGAGCATCCCGCAGCAGGCCTGCACGATGATGTCGACGCTCTCGTCGACCGGCAGCTGCCGGCGGTCCTGGAGCTCGGCGTCGAGGTCGCGCCCGTCGAGGAACTCCATCACTATGTAGGGCAGGCCGTCCGACGTCACGTCGACGTCGGTCACGCGCACGACGTGCTTCGTGTTGAGCCGCGCTACCGCCCGCGCCTCCCGCTCGAAGCGCGTCACCAGCTCGGAGTCGAGCGCGAACTCGGGGGCGAGCAGCTTGATGGCCACGCGCTGCTGGAGCCGCTGGTGGTTGGCCTCGAAGACGAACGCCATGCCGCCCTCGCCGAGGAGGCGGACGACCTCGTACTTCCCGCCGAGGGTCTGCCCGAT
The DNA here is from genome assembly GCA_043736975.1 of Polyangiaceae bacterium. GTDB lineage: Bacteria > Myxococcota_A > Polyangia > Polyangiales > Polyangiaceae > Labilithrix. The sequence goes on along the minus strand of JAYTBL010000479.1, from coordinate 5,639 downwards.
GTCGGGCAGGCCCATGGCCTGCCCCGGCGGCCCGCCCCGAAGCATCTGGGGAGAATACACGAGGTCCGCGGTCGATGCACGAAGCGGAAGCGGGAAAGACGGAGCCAGGTCCGCGCGCTTGCTATGCTAGAGAGATGGTTCGCCTCACGCTTCGCCCCCTGGCGATCGGCGCGCTCGCCGTTCTCGGCCTGCTCGCGATGACCAACTGCGCGCAGCCGACGCAGATCATCGTCGAGGTCTTCACCGACGCGTGCCCCAGCTCGGGCAAGCCCCAGGTGATCCAAGCCACCGGCATCGCGGTGGGCACGGCGGACAACATCGAGCAGCGTCGCCCGTCCTCCACGCGCGAGGGCTGCGAGACTGCGACGGGCGTGGGCACGCTCGTCATCTATCCCAGCGGCGCCAAGGACGCCGAGGTCGCGATCAAGGTGCTGGGCGGCGTCGAGAGCGCGCCCGACCGCTGCGATCCCCCGGGCTACGCCGGGTGCATCGTGCACCGGCGCATGCTGCGCTTCATCCCCAACGTCACGCAGCGCGCGACGGTCCGGCTCACGCTCGCCTGCCTCAACCGCCAGTGTCCGATCGGCACGACTTGTGACGACGGCGCGTGCGTCGGCGAGCGCGATCTCCTCGAGGACGGCGGCACGAGCGCCGACGCGTCGCGCCTCGAGTCGGGCGTCGTGCTGCCCCCAACGGATGCTGCGGGGCCTGACCCCTGCGCAAAGTGCGCCGGCAAATGCACGGGCGGCGTGTGCAACGTCGATTGCTCGAAGGTGGTCTGTAACGGCGAGGTCTGCGCGCCGACGCTGCCGTGCAACATCACGTGCCCGACCGGTGGCAGCTGTACGAACGTCGCCTGCACGACCACGCAGACGTGTCAGATCGACTGCGCGAAGGATGGCTCATGCCAGACGCTCGCGTGCGTCGCCGACGAATGCCGCGTCAACTGCCACGGTGACGCCTCGTGCAACATCGGTGCGGACATCTCGCTCTCGGGGAAGTCGAAGGCGTCCCTCGACTGCCAGGGTAAGAAGGCGTGCCGCACCGCGAAGACGACGTGCACGGGGGCGGAGTGCACGCTGACGTGCAACCCTTCAACCGGCCGCGAGAACGCTTGCCCGGAGCCGATCGGCAAGTGCAACCCCGTCCCGGTCGTCGACAGCGCCTGCAACGGCTGGAATCAGCCGAACACCACCGAATGAAGCGCGCTCAGGGCCCGGCGACGCTGCCGGTGCCGAACGAGCCGTTGTCGTGCGGCTTCTCGCGCGTGAGGACGACCGCGGTGGCCACGCCGCCCAGCACCACGACCGCGATGCCCGTCCAGAACCACCACTTGCTCGCGATGCCGGGCGTCTGCCGCAGCTCGAGCTCGATGTCGCGCCGGTCGCCGAGGGCGAGCGTCATCGCGATTCGCTCCTCGTAGAAGCCGTTCGCGGTGGCGACGAGCTCGTGCGAGCCGGGCGCTGCATGCACCTGGAGCGGCGCGCGGCCCATCGCCGTGCCGTCGAAGAAGATGTCCGCGCTCGGCGTGGTACGCACGACGATGAGCGCGTCCTTCTTCTTGAGCGCGAGGTTCGCCTCGACGACCAGCGTGGTGCCGGCCGACAGGTCGAGATCGCGCCGGAAGGTCTCGTACCCCTCGGCCGCGACCTCGACGCTCGCCTGGCCGGCGCGCGTGGGAAACCGGCGCTCGCCGTTGACGACGCCTTCGTCCTTCTGGCGCAGGAGCACGCGCGCGTTGGGCGCGTTCGTCTTCACCACGAGCGTAGCCATGCGGCTCTTGAGATCTGCGATCAGCTCGCGCAGGCCGGGCACGAGCGCGCGAACGTTGGGCGGCGCGTCACGATCGAACGCCTCGAGCTTCTCCAAGGCCTTCGGGTAGTCGCCGAGCGCCTCGAGCGCGCGCCCTTCGTTGTAGAGGAGCGCGGGATCGCTGGAGAGCTCGTACGCGCGCTCGTAGAGGACGAGCGCGTCGGAGTAGCGATCCTGATCCATGAGCACGTCGGCCGCGGCCTTGAGCTTGCCGGCCTCGCTCTTGCCCGGCGCGACGGGCTTCGGCGGGCGCTGCGCGTAGGCGCAGAGCGGTGAACCGGCGACGAGAAGCGGGACGATGATCGTCGCCGCCAGCGTGCGACGAGCGCGCGAAGCGAAGCTCATATGTGCTTGGGGATGCGGGACGAGGGCGGCGGCGATGGCGGGCTGGGGGTCGCCTGCGGGGCTGGCGGATGAGGAGGCACGGCGCGTTGCGTCTTCTTGACCGCCTTTGCCGCGCTGGTCTTGGCGGGGTCGCTGGGCGCTGCGATCTCGAGGACAGCGCTCGAGTCCGCGGGCGGGGGCGGGGCGGCGGCCATCAGCGCTGCCGCGGGTGGCGCGTCGGGCGCGGCGCTCACCGGCGGGGCCATGGGCACCCCGGTGACCGCCGGCGTGGCCTCGCCGCCCGGCGCAGCGCTCGACAGCCAGGGCAAGCCGTGACTGCGCCAGTAGAGGAAGCCCCCCGCGCTGCCCGCGAGCATGGCGAAGAGCGGCATGAGGATCCAGGTCTTGCCCCAGGACCGCGGCTCGGCCTTGGTCTCCCACGAGCCGTGCGTGCGCGCATCGCGATCACGCGCGGCCTCGGCCGCGGCGCTGCTCGATCCGCCCTGGAGCGAGGGTGACGTGCGGACCACGCGGCGCGGAACCGACTGCGGGGGCAGGCGCGCGATGACGGAGGTGATGGGCTCGAACTCACCGTAGCCGTGCAGCGCCGCGCGCAGATCCTCCGCGCTCTGGAAGCGCTGGTCGGGATCCTTGTGCAGCGCCTTCATCACCGTGGCGACGAGCGAGGGCGGCAGCTCGGGCACCAGCGCCGTGGGCGGCCTTATCGGATCGCTCACGATCTGCGCGATGACCGAGCGGGCGTCGCCCTCGTAGGGCGTGCGCCCGGTGAGGAGCTCGTAGAGGATGACGCCGAGCGACCAGAGATCGGTGCGGTGGTCGACCTTCGACGCCGACCGGATCTGCTCCGGCGACATGTAGTCGACGGTCCCGAACACGGCGTCGGGCGCGGTGAGGCGGCGCGCGTTGTCGGACACGTTCTTCGCGATGCCGAAATCGAGGATCTTGAGCAGCTTGCGGTCGGTGAGCTCGCCGAGCTCCGTGAGGAACAGGTTCTCGGGCTTGAGGTCGCGATGCACGATGCCGAGCGCGTGCGCCTCCGCGATGCCCATGCAGGCCTGGCGTACGTAGTCGACGGCGAGCTCCACGGGCAGCCGCCCCGAGTCGTGCAGCTCCTGGCCGAGATCGTGCCCGACGAGGAGCTCCATCGTGATGTACGGCTGGCCGCCGGGCAGGTAGTCGACGTCGAACACCTTCGCGACGTTGAGGCTGCGGAGCTGCGCGGCGGCGCGCGCCTCGCGCTCGAAGCGGGCGACGCAGTCGGGGTCGTCCGCCAGCGCGGGCTTCAGGATCTTGAGGGCGAGCCCCTGGCGGAGCCCGACGTGCTCGGCCTCGTAGACCACGCACATGCCGCCTTCGCCGAGCTGGCGAACGAGTAGATACTTGCCTGCAAGGGTCTGGCCCTCGGCGAGGGCCAGCGGAAGCGGTTGTGCGGTCGAACCCACCTTGACAGAAGGGTACCCGTCGCCGCGGCCCCTGAACAGGCCAAGGAGGTGGGAGGTGTGGTCAACCCTGGCCAGAAATTCCGCCTTTGATCGTGGCGCAGGGCATGCAACCGTTCGCTCGTGACGTTGACGCTCGATATGACGCGGTGCTTTCTGCCCGAAGCGTTGGCCGGCCTCGACCCGGTGCGATCCCTCGACGACGCGGACCGCCGCCTCCTCAACCAGATCCGCGCGTGCAGCTACCTGCATCTGTTCGACGTCTTCGAGGCGTCGGTATCGACCGTCGCGCGGGAGCGCGCGCGCCTCGATGCCGAGTCGCGGGATGCGCTCGCGCCGATCTTGCGTCTCGATTGCTTCGATCATCACGATCTGTTCTTCACCTTCGAGACGGCGTTGTCCGAGGCGTTTCCCGTACGCCCTCGGCTCGTGCCGCTTCCCGCCGACTTCACGCGGACGCTCACGCTGGCGGCGCCGCACGCGCTGCTGGTCCTGGCGCTCCACTTCAAGCTCGTCACCCAGCAGCACTATCTCGCGTGCGTGCGCGGGGGGGAGAGCCTCGAGCCGAGCTTCGTGCGCTTGCTGAAGGAGCACTGGTGCATGGAGTGCGAGAAGGCAGGCAACTGCGGCCCGGCGCGCGCGATCCAGGAGGGGCTCGCGCAGGCGCTTCCGGGACGGATCCCCGCTGCGCTGCGTGACTACCGGCTGCTCGTCTTCTCGTGCGACGACGTCCTCCGCCGTCAGGCGGAGCTGGATGTCGCGACCCTCGAGGACGCACGCCACGAGCCGCTCTCGCCCTCGGTCCGCGCGGGCGTGGTCGCCGCGCAGGTGGCGGCGCATCGCAAGACCTTCCTCACGGTCGGCATCGTGAACGCTGCCTTCGTCTACGCGATGCGAGCGCTCGGACCAACCGCGCCTTCGATGCTGGCGGGCGTGGTCTCGGCGCTCTCCTCGCGCTGACGTGGCTGCTCGCCTCAGGTCGTGACAAAAAGCATCGCAGCGCTACCGCAGACCGCGGTGGCCCGCGTGGTTCGTGCGGGCATGCAATCTGCATCGCTCAGCTCCGGCATGAGTGACCGGCACATCCTGGTGGTGGACGACGAGCAGGAGACCTGCGACCTGCTCCAGATGGTCCTCGAGCGCGAAGGCTACAAGGTGACGACGAGCACCTCGGCGCAGCGTGCGCTGGAGCTGGTTGGAATCGAGGACTTCGACCTCGTGCTCACCGACCTGAGCATGCCAGAGATGGGCGGCCTCGAGCTCTGCGAGCGCGTGCTCGGCACGCGGCCCAACGTCCCCGTCGTCGTCATCACCGGGCAGGGAAGCCTCGAGAGCGCCATCGGCGCCATCCGCGTCGGCTCCTACGACTTCATCACCAAGCCGGTCGACCCGAAGATGCTCGTGATGACCGTCACGCGCGCCATCGAGCATCGCGGCCTGACCGAGGAGGTGAAGCGGCTGCGCTCCTTCGCGCCCGTCGAGGACGCAGCGCTGGAGAACATCGTCGGCATGAGCTCCACGATGCGCCGGGTCTTCGGCCTCGTGGGCCGCGTCGCGGACAGCGATGCGGGCGTCCTCATCCACGGCGAGACGGGCACCGGCAAGGAGCTGATCGCGCGCGCCATCCACGACCGGAGCCGCCGAAAGGACGGACCGTTCGTCGCCATCAACTGCGCGTCGATCCCCGCGAACCTTCTGGAGAGCGAGCTGTTCGGCCACGAGCGGGGCGCGTTCACCGACGCGAAGCAGCAACGGACGGGCCTCTTTCTCCAGGCAAGTGGCGGCACGCTCTTCCTCGACGAGATCGGCGAGGCCCCGGCGTCGCTCCAAGCGCTCCTGCTGCGCGCGCTCGAATCGCGCGAGTTCTGGCCGGTCGGCTCGAGCGAGCCCCGGCACGTCGACGTGCGCATCGTCTCGGCCACCAATCGCGATCTCCTTTCCGACGCGCACGCCGGCCACTTCCGGCTCGATCTCTATTACCGGCTCGCCGTGTGCCCCATCGAGGTGCCGCCGCTTCGCGCACGCACCGCGGACGTTCGCGGG
>JAYTBL010000478.1:0-4181 GCA_043736975.1 Polyangiaceae bacterium | reverse complement strand
GACGGCACGTACGTCTGCATCGTCATCGTCGATCCCGACGGAACGACCGCCACCGTCTGCGAGAAGGTCAAGTAGGACGGCGTTGCCAGGGCGAGCGGCCGGCAGCCCAACAGGAGGCTGGCGCTCGCTTTTCGGATGCGCCGGCGACGTTCCTCGCGGAGCCAGCACGTCCTCGCCGTTTCGGAGCGGCACAGTCCCGGCGAGCGATCAGCTCATCGCGCGGAGTGAACGTCCCCTCCGAATGTCGTGATCACCGCCACGACCAGGCCCGCCGCGTCCTTCCCGACGAAGGTTCTCGTCGAAGACGTAGTCTCGGACGGCGTCGAAGACCGAGGCGTCGAACAAGCCCGCGGTCCCGGTGTCCACGCCGTAGCGGCCGGCCTCGGTGAATGTCGTGGGCGCTGCGCCCTCGCGCACGAGGGCGGCGAAGGACGGGCGGCCGTCCGCGAGCGCGAGGCGCGCAGTGTAGAGTCCTTCCGGTACCGCGACGCGCGCAGAGCTCTCGAGCGCGGCGGCGTCGCTGACCACGACCTCGCCGGAGGTGATCTCGAGGGTGCCGATCACGTCGCCTTCGAGGGCGGCGATCAAGGCGCCGCGGCGCCGGCGATGGCTTGCACGGCGCTCGGTGCCTTCGCGATCCGGTCGGCCACCCGTGCGCGCAAGGACTCATCCCCTGACGCGAGCGCTGGATGTGCGCGCGGGCGGCAGCGCGCGCAGCGTCTCGAGCACGAAGGACGCGTAGCCCGCGAGCCCGCGCTGCGTCTGGAGGGGGATCCCGAGCTCGATGGGGCCGAAATGCTCGTCGAAGGCCGCCGGCAGTGCTCGGCGTAAGCGGTCATCCAGGCAGCGTCCGGCACCTGCGAGACCGCCTTCTCGACGTCCGCGCGCGTCACCTGCGCGACGTGGCCGTCCGTCGTGAGGAGCAGCGGGATGCGCGCGTGGACGAGCACGCGGACGGCGGCGTCGAGATCGCTCCCCTCGAGCGGGTCACCCGCGCGTAGGCGCGCGGCGTCGAGGAGCGCCTTGCCCATCGTGCCGAAGGTCGCACGCGCCGAGGAGACGCGCGCGGGATCGCGTCGGTACGCGACGAGCGCGAGGGCCTCGAGCCCCTGGCCCGGAACGGTCGCGCCGGCGAGGAGCCGGACGACGAGGTCGAGGTCGAGGAGCTCGACCGGGGCGCTCTTCGAGCGCGACCGCCTCCTCGAGCCAGCGCAGCGTGGAGGTGTCTAGTCAGTCGCTATTCGTGATCATCGCGTTCACGTTCGCAGAGCACCGTCCGGCAGGCGATCTTCGCGTCGGGTCCGATCCGGCCGGGGAGGCGCGAGGCGGCGACCTGACGGCGCTGATCGGCGATCGTGCCTGACGAGCAACGCTCCGCCGTCGTGGGCCCTACCACCAGATCGACCGAGCTCCAGCTGTGCAGCTGCGTCCCCGCCGAGAAGCACGCGCTCTGCGTTCGCTGTCCACAACGCGTGTCAGTCGTCGACTTGGTTGTCGTCGGGGGCGTAGCGCCCGACTTCGCTCGTGTAGGACGTGACAAAGACCGGCGCGGAGAGGAACCGCCCGTCGTGAACGAACAGCGCGACGACGAGCAGCCCGGACGAGCGCGACTTGGTACCGATGGTCTCGGTGCGCGCGGGGTGATGCCGGAACGTGAGCTTCACCCGAGACGCGTCGGCGCTGACCGCGTCGATATCGACCGCCCCGGCGTCGCCGCGCAGCACGCGCCAGAAATACGCGAGCGGACGACCGCCGACGTCACTCGTCTCGGTGGCCGACACCTCGATCGTTCGCGGCTTGTTGGTCGCGCCACTCCAAACGCGGGCGACGCTTTCCGGCGTCGTGAACGCTCGTTCGGTGGGCTCGAAGCCATCGGCGGTGACAGCGAGCTTCGCGACCGGCGGCAAATCGGAGACCTCGATGCGCTGCGCTCGTCGAACCATGGCAAGCTCGTTGTCCACGTCGTTGAACGCGCTGAGCTGCGCGTTCTGCGTCATGTACGCCGTGTCGCTACCGACCCGAGTGACGCGCCATAGCATCTGCAGCGCCGCTGACAGAGCATGCTCCGTCTGCAGCTTCGCACGCGTGTCGCCTCGGAACGCGCCGAGCGTAACGAGGTATTTGGAGAGCTCGTCGCGCTCGCTGCCCGAAGCCCCCTGGGAACACAGCGAGTAAGGCGCCATGTAGTGGTAGTAGTCCGTTTTTCCGTAGTCGAGTCGCGCGGGGAACCAGAAGATCTTCCCGTTCTCGTAAAGGCTCGACCACGTCGGGTACGCGTACGTGGCGCTATAGCGCGGCAGGCTCATCCCGCCCGGACGAACGATGGCCATCGACGCGTTGCCGACCAAGATCACGTTGGGGTCCTGATGCAGAGGCAGGTTCCCGATGCCGTTTGCGGCCGGCCCCCCTACCACTGCTGGATCGTCGTCAGTAACGACGACGTTGAGCCCCTCGAGCCCGTCGACGTACGCCATGGAATGCTGGCCGTCGCGGTTCTCGTAGGTCACGCCAGCGTAGCCTGCCGCACGGCCCGCGGCGACGAGGGCGTTGACACAGAGACGCGTGTTCGCCGTATCGCCGGGGGCTCCCGGCCGGCAAACGTCGGCGGCGGGATCTGCCTTTTTGACTTCTACGCCGCTGCGCGCGAGCTCCGTCGCTCCGGTGCCGAGCGCCCGCACCTCCAGCTTGACCTTCGCCCCCGTAGCAAGCGTTCCGAGGTCGACGAAGCAGCGCTCCGTCGGACGCATCGTGCACCGCGCCGTGCTCTCGCCGGCGACGCGGACCTCCACGCGCTCGATACCCGAGCCGCGAGTCTCGACGGAAACGTACGTGCTCGTCCAAACCTCGAAGCCATCGGTCGGGAAAGAAACGCGCACGCTCGCCGCCTCGGGGAGCGCACCGTCGATGGCTGCTGCACCGTCTCCTCCTCCGTCCGTCGCGCTGGGGTCGCTCGACGGCGCCTCGTCGCCGGAGGCTTCCGTGGTCCCGCACCCGTAGGCAGTGACGAGCAGAGCCGAAGCTCCAGCGAGGACGCTTGCGTGAAGGCGAGTACTCATGACTTCGTTTCGCGACTCCGGATCGTCAGGGATGGCCCGCCGGTCCTCGGCTGGGCCCTGTTCAGCGCGGGGACTCTCTGATGGCGGTCGCAAAAGCGCTTCGCAAGACCCGCGCCATGCAACCGACGAGGTGATGCGTCCGGAAGGAGAGCGATCTTCGCGGTAGCTCACGGGAAGCTGGCGACGAGCGAACGCTTCGTTCGCGAACCGCAAGGCCGCGCGCACGCCGCGTTCGCGGGCGCGCCGCGCGTCAGCCGGCTTCGGTCGCATGCATTGGCGAGGGGGGCAGGTAGGCGCGATCGCTCTCTTGCTTGCGGCGCCTGCGTTCGCGTCGGACGCGAACGCCGCCCCCGCCTGGCCGACGCCTGCGCCGGTCACGACGACGCTCGCGAACGGTCTGCGTGTCATCGTTGCGGAGGATCATCGCCTGCCGATCGTCGGGATGACCCTGCGCTACGGCGTCGGCGCGGCCACGGAGCCGTCCGGGCTCGCGGCACGGTTGGCCCCCCCCGCCCCCCCCCCCGCGCTCATTCGCGAGAGCAAGCACGTCGGGAAGGATGTCTACGAGCTCTCGCTGCTGAACGTGGGTGCACGCGACGTTCGCTGGAGCATCGGGCGCGACGCGATGCGTTTCTATCTGACGGTTCCCGCCGCGCAAGCAAACCTCCCGCTCTGGCTGTGGAGCGACCAGATGGGGTTTCCGGAGCACGCGATCCGTGACGTCATCGCTGCGCCGAGTGGTCTCGCCGAGCAGCGACGGGCGCGCGCCGTCGACGACGTCGCATACGGGCGCTCTGAGCCAGCTGGTGAACGAGCCGGCGGCATTCCACGCCAGCTGGTACGGCCCGCAGAATGCAACGCTGGTGGCGGTCGGCGATGTCGACCCTGCGCAGATGAACGCGCAAATTGAGAAGTACTTCGGACCCATCCCGAGGCGAGCGACTCCCGTCGTCGCGACTCCGTCGGTCGCAGCGCCGAGCGCCATTCGCCTGGAGGTGGCAGCGTGCGTCACTGCCGTGCGGGTGGCCGTCGACTGGCTCGTTCCCGGTGTGCCAGTGCCCGATCGTACGCTCGAGGTCCTCCAGGAGACTCTTGCGGGTCGCACGACGCGCGTGCTGCAGTGGG
>JAYTBL010000477.1:0-4185 GCA_043736975.1 Polyangiaceae bacterium | reverse complement strand
AGGTCGTCGAGCGAGATGACCATTATGGCAATACCGTCCACCCCCGCATCGACCGCACGCGCGAAGAGGCCCGCCGACTCGACGCCCTCGATCGAACGAAGAAAGTCGACTCGCAGCGGAGGTTGTCCCAGGTCGGCCGGGCTGCCCTCCAAGAAGATGTCGATGTCCTTCGTCGCCCGGGGACGTCCGTGGAATGCGACGGCGTAGCCGCCGATCAGGAGGAACTCAACCGCGTCGAGGGCGAGTTCCTCCAATAGTTCTCTGAAGTCGGGGGGAAGGTCCACGGGCACCTCCATCGTACGCATCATCTTCGATGAGCTGCGTCACTCCGCGGAGGCGTTCCTGCGGTGTCGCGGCCATCCAGAACGTGAGGTCCATCTCGTCCGCCTCGGCGAAGCAGCGAGCGACTCCACCTGACCAAGTTGCTCGGCGACGGGCGGCGCGCTCGGCTGCGGAGGACACGCCATGAATCCAGCACCTGCGCGGTTCGGTGCGAGCAAGCAACACGCTGATGATTTTCTTGGTCGACGCCCGAATGCGCGCCTTCTTGGTGACGCGCAGCGCGACCGCTATCGTTCCCGACGACGACGCACAAGCATCAACGATCGTCAGGTGTCAGCCAACCCGCACGATCGGACACCTGACGTCAGGCACCCGATCCGACAGTCCGGGATTTCTGACTGGTAGGCGGTTGACAAGCGCACATGCACTTCATGGTGGGCCGCTCGCCGGTCTGACCTTCGCGCATCACCGCCGGCGGGCGGGGCGCGAGACGGAGCGGGCGCCGCGGCGGCCGCCCAGCTTGTAGACGAAGGCGAGGACGCGGGCCACGGCCGCGAAGTGGGCGGGCGGCACCGGGCGGCCGATCTGGACCTCGGCGTCGAGCGCGCGGGCGAGGCGGCGGTTCTCGAGGATCGGGATGCCGTGCTTGCGCGCCTCGGCTCTGATGTGGAGCGCGACCTCGTCGTGGCCCTTCGCGAGGACCACCGGCGCCGGATCGCTCGGTCCGTAGCGGAGGGCGACGGCCACGTGCGTCGGGTTCGTGACGATGACGTCCGCCAGCTTGACCGCGTTCATGGCGCGCTTCTTCGCCATGGCCCGGGCGCGGCTCTTCATGCGGGCCTTCGCCTTGGGATCGCCATCGGACTGACGGGACTCGTCGGTCCGCTCCTGGCGCGTCATCTTCAGCTCCTTCTGGATGCCGAGCCAGCTCTGGCCGTAGTCCACGAGCGAGACGAGGAGCAGCGCTCCGGTGGCCATCGCGAACACGCGGCCGAGCACGCCCGCCATCACCGGGAGCGCCGCGGTGAGAGGGACCCGCGAGAGCGCGACGAGCATCGGCAGCTCCATGGCGAAGCCCCGCCACGCCACGTAGCCGACGATGGCGAGGCGGAGGATGGCCACCCCCGTCTCGGTGGCAGCCCGCTTCGGCGAGAGCATCTTCATGATGGCGCCGCGCGGATCGAGGCGCTCCGGCTTGACCGCCAGCAACTCGACGTAGGGACGGAATCCCGACTGCGCGAGCCCGATCGTCACCGCCGCGACGACCGCCGCGCCCACCGTGGGTCCTGCTAGCTGGAGGACGCTCGCCGCCGACAGGCGGATCGCGGCCCACGCGCCGTTGCGCTCGAGCGCGCCGAGATCGCCGAGCGTCTGCGCGAAGAGCGTGCGCACGCCGTCCGCTAGCGCGCCGCCCGACCCAGCGAGGACACCGATCACGGCGATCGTCCCGGCGACCCCGCTCGCGTCGCGGGCCTTGGCGAAGCGGCCCTCCTTCCGGAACTGCTCCTTCTTCTGGTCCGATGCTTCGAAGGACCGCTCGCCCGCGTCGGTGCCGCTCATCGCTGGCGTACCGCTTCGAGGACCTGCTCGAGCCGCGGCATCAGCTGCGCGAGCTCGTTGCCCATGCCCGTCACGCAGTCCTCCATGCTCGCGAGGATGGCGAGCAGCCCGGCCCCCACCGAGAGCGCGAGGCCGACCGAGAAGATCTGCAGCGAGGGCGAGGCCCGCGCGACCAGCGCCAGCGTGATCTGCACCGCCAGCGCCACCGCCGCGACCGGCAGCCCGAGGCGCACCCCGGCGGCGATGGCGGCACCGGCGTAGTCGACCAGCAGCGGCGTGGCCGACGTCACCGAGAACGCCTGCCCTACCGGCAGCGCGTGGAACGACTGGAGGAGGTAGGCGATGGCGATGCGATGCGCGCCGAGCGAGAACACGAGGAGCATGGCCAGCATCGTGGCGATGCGGCCGGGGACGCCGTCCTCGCTCTCGAGCATGGGGTCGAAGACGTTGCCCTGCGTCAGCCCGAGGCTCTGCGAGAAGCTGGCGCCCATGATCTCCGCACAGGAGAACGTGATGCGAAAGGTGAGCCCGACGAGGAGGCCCAGCGCCACCTCGCTGACGGCGAGCCCTACGAGGCGCAGATCGAGCGAGAGATCGAGGTGCGTGGCAGGCATCGTGCCCATCGCCACCCACGCCAGCACCAGGACGAGACCGATCTTCACCTGCGAAGGCACGTGGTTACCCGGGAAAGGCGCGGTGACGACCATGCCCCCGAGGCGGCTCGTCGCGAGCACGACCGTGGCGACCTCCGCCAGCCAGGCGGCCGGGAGGTTCATTTACGAACGACGGTCGCGATGCTCTCGAGCGAGCGCCGGGTGTAGTCCACCATCTGCATCCCGATCCCGGGGCCGAGGACCGCGAGCACCGCTGTCACGGCGATGACCTTGACCACGAAGCTGACGCTCGCTTCGTTGACCTGGAGCACCGTCTGCGCGACGCCGACGAGCAGGCCCGCGACGAGCGCCGCGGCGAGCATCGGCCCCACCGCCAGGAACGTGGTCTTGAGGGCCTCGGCGCAGAGCGCCATGGCGGCTTCGGGGGTCATGCGAAGCTCTTGAGCAAGGATCCGACCAGGAGGTGCCAGCCGTCGACGACCACGAACAGGATCAGCTTCAGCGGCAGGCTGATCGAGGAGGGAGGGACCATCATCATGCCCATCGCCATCAAGATCGAGGCCACCGCCAGGTCGATGACGAGGAAGGGGAGCAGCACGAGCACGCCCATCTGGAAGGCGGTCGCGAGCTCGCTCACCACGAACGCGGGGGACGCGATGCGCATGGGCACCTCCTCCTCGGTCGCGGGCATCGGGAGCTTCGCGGCGTCGTAGAACAGCGCGAGATCGGCCTCGCGGGTCTGGTGCAGCATGAACGCGCGGAGCGGGGTGCTGGCGCGGCTCAGCGCGGTGGTCTCGTCGATCTTGCCTGCGGAGTAGGGCTCGTACGCGTCGGTGAGGATGGTCTGCGTGACGGGCGCCATCGTGAAGACCGTGAGGAAGAGGGCGATACCGACCAGAACCTGCGCGGGCGGCGTCTGCTGCGTACCGAGGCCCTGCTTGACGAACGAGAGCACCACGACGATGCGCGTGAAGGACGTCATCGTCAGCACGATGGCGGGCAGGAGCGAGAGCAGCGTCAGGACCGCGAGGACCTTGAGCTGCGGGGCGAGGCCCGGCGCCCCCGCGCCGGCGGAGAGCAGATCGCCGGGGCTCACGTGTCCTCGTCGACCGAGAGGAGGAGACCGCGGGCCTGACCGGCCACCTCGCGCGACTCGCGCGGGCCGCCTTCGGGCTTGCGGGCGGGGGCCGCGCGCGGCGCGGCGCGCGGCTTCGGCTTGGCGGTGGGTCTCACCGCTTCGAGGCGCGCCTTCGCTGTCGGCTCGTCCGAGCCGAGGAGCGAGCGGACGCGGTCGCCGAGGTTCGCGGGCCGGACGAGCTCGCGCTCCTGCTCGAGGCGCTCCTCGATGGCGGAGGCGCGGGCCTCGGCGGCGACGTTGTCGTCCTCCGGCGTCTGCAGCACGGCGAGCGTCTGGATGGCGCTCGGGGTCATGCCGACGAGCAGGCGCGTGCCCTCGACCTCGACGACCACGAGCTGACTGCGCACGCCGATGCCGGAGCGCGCGAGGATGTCGATCTTCGAGGGGACGATGCCGGCGATCTTCGGGCCGCGCTTCTTCCTGAGGTACAGCGCGACGGCGCCGCCGATGGCGAGGACCGCGAGGAGCTTGTAGCCGAGGCCGAGGCCTTCGGACTGCGGCGCGAGCGCGAGCGGCTTGGCAGACGCCGGCGCGTGCGCGGCGAGCGGGGTGCCGTCGGGGGCGGGCGCCGCGGGCGCGGCTGCGGGCGCG
>JAYTBL010000476.1:0-4187 GCA_043736975.1 Polyangiaceae bacterium | reverse complement strand
GCGCCCGCTGGGCACCATCGATCCGCGGCACCTCCGCACCGACCAGCGCATGGGGTCTTCGCCGGCGCTGACCGTGCCCATGAAGTCGAGCGCCGGCGTGCTCCTCTTCATCGTGGCGGGCCTGGTGCTCTCCGCCATCAGCATCACGTTCTACCTGGTACGCATGCGCGGTCACTGACCGCGAAGCGGGATAGGAGGCCGTGCCCGGCACCCCGTTCTACGCAGCCGTGCGTTCTACGCAGCCGTGCGATCGAGCTCCGCGAGCATGCCGTCGCCGTCGAGACGGTCGGCGGCGAGGCCGCCCATGTACTGCAGCAGGCCGACCTTCTCGTAGCGCGGGAGGAGGCGCGGGGACATGAGGCCGATCTCACGCAGGTTGGGGACGAGACGGCTGAACATCGTGTGCCGGAACTCTTTCATGCCGGGCGTGTGCGTGACGAACTCGCGCCACTTGTCGCGGGGGAGGATGCCCTCGAACCACTCCTCGTAGACCTCGTACGCGAGGAAGCGGTTGCGCATCAGGAGCGCGACCTCGAACGACCAGTCCTCGCGCTCGCGCAGCTCGGAGCCGCCGAGCTGCTTCATGTGCTGCTTCAGCGCGAGCACGCCGTAGTGGACATGGCGCGCCTCGTCCTGGATCACATACTTGAGGAGGTTCTTGAGCAGCGGCTCCTTGGTCTGCTTGTAGAGCGTGCCGAACGCGCCCAGCGCGAGGCCCTCCACCATGATCTGCATACCGAGGAACTTCATGTCCCAGCGGGAGTCGGCCATGAGCGCATCGATGATCACGAACAGGTTGTCGTTCACCTGGTAGAGCTTCTCGAGCTTGGTATCGAGGTAGCGATGGAAGACCTCGACGTGACGGCCCTCGTCCATCACCTGCGTGGCGCCATAGAGCTTGCCGTCGAAGAACTGGACCGCCTCGGTGACCTGCGCCGCGGCGAAGAGTGCGCCCTGCTCGCCGTGCAGGAACTGGCTGAGCATCCACGAGGCGACGCTGTGGATCAGGCGCTGCCGCTCGCTTGCGTCGAGCTTGATGCCGTAGCCCTCGAGGGCGTCGAAGTCGAGGAAGCCGTCGGGCAGCAGCGGCGTAGCGGGGTCGAAAGGATCGACGGAGGTGTTCCAGGCGAGCGTGGTGTCGCTGTTCCACTGCCCGGTCTTGGCACGCGTGTAGAGCGCACGCATCTCGGGATTGTCCGCCGGGTAGGACCAGTCGAAGTGCGCCGAGTGATGGGCGCGCGTCTTGGTGGGGACGCCCTGCTTGCCGCGCTGGAGCACGAGGCCGCGCAGGCCCGAGGGGGCGAGCGAGGCGAGGACCCGCGGATCGCGGATCTCCATCAGCACCTGCAGCGACTCGAAGAAGCCGTCGAGCTGGTTGCGCATGCGGAGCGGGAGCAGAGCCGTGAGCTTCTCGTTCTGTTTGCCGAACATGGAAACGCCTCCAGACAGACTCATGTGACCTCGACGCTGCACGGACCGCACGGCCGACCGACGCACGCGAGCACGTAGCCGGCGGCGCGCTCGGCGTCGGTCAGGCAGTTCGGCTCCTCCACGTCGATGGTGCCGGACGTGACCTTCACGCGGCACGCGCCGCAGCCGCCCACGCCGCAGGAGAAGGGCATCTCCGCGCCGGCCGCGAGGCCCGCCTCGAGGACCGTGGCGCCGGGAAGGACCACGGTGCGATGGGTGCGGTCCTGCACGCGGATCGTGATGGGGCGCGCGCCGGGGGCGGCGAAGGCGGCGGTGGAGGTGGTTACCTGAGGACGCGGACCGATGGCGAAGCGCTCGATGCGGATCGCGCGCTCGCCGACGCCGCGCGCCGCGAGCGCGGCGAGCACCTCGTCGCGCATGGCGTCGGGGCCGCAGACGAAGAACGAGGCCTCGGGATGGGCGGCCAGCGGGATCGCGGCGAGCGCACGCGCGGTGGTGTGGCGATCGAGCCGGCCTTGCCCGCCGCGCCACGCGGGGGGCGGCTCCTCGAGGACATGAAGCACCGTGAGCCGCTCGGGATGCGCAGCGCGCAGCGCCTCGAGCGTCGACGCGAGGATGATGTCCTCCTCGCGGCGGCTGCCCACCACCAGCGCGACGGTGGCGAGCGCATCGGCCGCGAGGGTCGCGGCGGCGATGGAGGCGAGCGGCGTGATCCCCGAGCCGCCGGCGAGCAGCACCAGGCGACGCGACGATGACGGCCCGACGACGAACGAACCGAAGGGACCGAGGACGCGCAGGCGCGCGCCCGGCGCGGTGCGTGCGAGCACCGGGGAGACGCGCCCGCCGGCCTTCGCCTTGATGGTGAGGTGCAGCTCCGGCGTGCCGGGCGCGTTCGAGGCGGAGTAGTTGCGCGGGACGATCTCGCGGTCGATCGCGGTGAGAAGCGTGAAGAACTGTCCAGGCAGAAACGCGAACGGCGCGAGATCGTCGGCGCGGAGGACCAGCGTGAACGCGTCGGCGGTCTCGCGGATGACCCGCGCCACCTCGAGCTCGCGCGCCTCCTCGCGGCCGCGGATCGCGGCGCGCGCGGCGCGCTTCACGAGCGGCGACGGGCGATGCCCGAGCGCGCGCCGGCCGACGCTCGTGACGTCGCGTTCGAGCTGACGGAGCGCTGCCGACCAGGCACGGGGGAGGTGTTCGGCGATCACCATCTAAACCTACCGTTCGGTAGGCGATAGTCAAGGCGCGCAAGTCACTTTTCGTGGCCATCCGGGTTAGGACTGCTCCCGTGAGCCTCTTCCAGAAGCCGGCCGAGACCCCCGAAGAGATCGACGCGAGCAAGCCGCTCGACATCCCGCCGGAGGAGGTCGCGACGTTCGACGAGGCGGAGTGGTACGCGCGCGCTTACCGGCACGACGCCCCGCAGCTGACCGTGCGCGCGGTGGCGATGGGCACCGGCCTCGGCTTCTTCCTCGCGTTCACGAACGTGTACATCGGGCTGAAGACCGGGTGGTTTCTGGGCGTGAACCTCACCGCGTGCATCCTCTCGTTCGCGATCTGGAGCTCGCTCCAGAAGGCGGGGATCGTGAAGGGTCGGATGTCGATCCTCGAGAGCACGTGCGCGGTGTCGACGGCGTCGTCAGCCGGGTACGCCACCGGGTTCCTGACCATCACCGCCGTGCCGGCGATGCTCCTGCTCACGGTGACGGAGCAGACGCCGGGCGGCACCAACATGAAGTGGCCAGCGCTCGCGCTGTGGATCTTCTTCCTCGCCGCGCTGGGGGTGGTCCTCGCCATCCCGATGAAGCGCAACATGATCAACCGCGAGAAGCTGAAGTTCCCTTCGGGCACGGCCGCGGCGGTGACGCTCCAGGGCCTCTACAGCAACGGCCAGGAGGCGCTGAAGCGCGCGCGCGTGCTCTTCGGCACCGCGGGCTTCGCGGCGCTCATCCCGCTGCTCAAGGATCTCGATCTCCTGAAGACCGGCGTCGACCCGAAGACCGGGCAGGCGCTGCGCGACACCATCCTGCCGGGGCAGTCGAACGTCTTCGACTGGATCCCGCGCGTCCTGCCCGAGTCGTGGACCCATCGCCTGCTGAACGCGGGCCCAGCGAAGCTCCATCCGAACGGCGCGCCGTTTCACCTGAGCGACTTCCAGGTGAAGCTCGATCACGGCGGCGCGCTGGTGTTCGCGGGGATCATCATTGGCGTGAGGATCACGTTCTGGATGCTCGTGGGCGGCCTGATCCTGGTGCTCTTCCTGACCCCGCCGGCGATGAACGCGGAGTGGACGAACGCGGTGGGCGCGCACGTGGGCGCGGTGACCAAGCCGGGCAGCGCCTGGAAGGAGATCGGGATCTGGACGGGCGCGCCGATCCTGGTCTCGAGCGGGCTGGTGGCGTTCCTCGCGCAGTGGCGGACCATCGCGCGCGCCATCGACGGGATGATCCCGCGCAGCAAGAAGAAGGCGGTGACGCCGTACCGCGACGGCGTACCCGAGACGGTGGCCCCGGCCGACATCGAGGTGCCGTTCCGCTGGTTCGCCTACGGGATGGGGCTCGCGGGCACGGGGGTGGTCATCGTGGCCTGGCGGCTGTTCGACATCCCGCTGCATCTCGGGCTGCTCGCGGTGGCGATGACGTTCGTGCTCGCGCTGGTGGCCTGCCGCGCGACCGGCGAGAGCGACATCACGCCCGGCGGACCCCTCGGCAAGATCATGCAGCTCACGTACGGCGTGCTGATGCCGCAGAGCTCCA
>JAYTBL010000475.1:0-1539 GCA_043736975.1 Polyangiaceae bacterium | reverse complement strand
CGCGGTCAAGTGCCAGTACGCCGCGACCGCCGCGACCGACGGCGGAACGACGTGCGCGCTCGACACTGCCGTCTGCTTCGACACCGACCGGAAGTGGCACAAGAACATCATCCGCTGCGCGTCGACGTGCCCCGCGACCAAGCCTGGCGAAGGCGACCCGTGCGACTCGATCGAATACTGCGTGTACGCGGGTACTTGCCACGACCTCGACATCGCGCGCTGCAAGGCGGGGGGCTGGAACATCGAGACGCGCTGTCGCTAGGATGCGGTTCCAGTACGCGATGGAGACGATGTTCGGCGCCACCTGCGCCGTCTCGCCCGTCGCGAGCAGCGTCGAGGCGGCGGCTCGAGCGACGATGACTAGGTGGTCGACCACCGATGGTCGAGGCACCTGCGCCGAAGGACCTCGGCTCGGATCCCTACGCCGCGACCTTCTTCGTCGAGGTGAACGGTGAGGTGGCCGCCACGCGGGTCATGCCGCGTGCCGCCTTCGCCGACGGCGTGTCGTGCCGCAACGTCGACGTGGACGGCTCCGAAGGGGGGCTCTTCTCGGGCAGTTGGAGCGCGACCGTCTTCGCTTCGTGGGGCGTGCCGACCCTCGGTCTCGCTTACTTCGGGGAGCCAGGCCTGCCCGCGGATCTCCAGCAGATCCCTCTCGAGTACTTCGCCAAGGCGATGGACTGGCTCGACGCGCAGCCCGCCGTGCGGAGCGGAAAGACCGTGGTCGCCGGCGGCTCTCGCGGCGGGGAGCTGGCCCTCCTTCTCGGCGCGACCTACCCGCGGGTCTCCGCGGTGATCGCCGACGTACCGAGCGGGTTCGTGTGGGGCGACACGAGGGGATCGGGCGCCGCCTGGACGCTCGGCGGGGTCGACCTTCCGTCCGTGCCCCCCGCGCCGGGTGCCGAGCCGGCTGTCGTGGCGGGCCTCGAGAGCATCGCCAGGGCGACCCCGGCTGCCCTCGACGCCGCGACGATCCGCGTAGAGGACATCGCGGGACCGGTGTTGCTCATCGCCGGTGAGGACGACGCCCTGTGGCCGTCGTGCGAATTCTCGAAGCGGGTCCTCGCCCGGCTCGAGACCGCGGGGCACGTGTCGGCGCACGGCGACGTCGCGACGTGCTACCCCGCGGCAGGTCACGCGGCGACGAGCTTCGTCGGCTCGGCGACCACCGAGAGCATGTGGGCCGACATGGGCGACGGTCTCTTCGCCCTCGGCGGCACCGCGAAGGGCATCGCCGCGGCCAATCGCGACGCGGACACGCGGCGCCACGCGTTCCTCGACCGCGTGACGAAGTGAGACCGTGCGCGCGACTCTTACCCACGGAGCATCATGCGCGTCTTGGTATCCACGCTATTCTGCTTCCTTGCTGGCTTCTCCGGCGCCGTGATCGCGTGCGGCGGTGAGGTCTACCCCACGTCCGGCGTGCCAGCGGCAAGCCTTGCGGCACGGAGTGCTCGCCGGCCGGATCGGTGGAGCCACGCCACTGCAACGCGGCCGGACATTGCGTCGCGATGATCGGACTCGGAGATTCGATGCTCA
>JAYTBL010000474.1:0-10005 GCA_043736975.1 Polyangiaceae bacterium | reverse complement strand
CCTCCCGCCGCGCGCGCGTCGCCACGTCGAGGTACTCGACCCACGCGCTCGCGAGCTTCCCTTCGGCCTCATGGCACGAGGCGAGCGCGAGGAGCGCGCCGGTCACGGGGTCGAGCCGGAAGCTCTCCGCGAACTTGGGGCACGCCTCGGCGTACTTCTTCTCGTCGAACAGCGCGCGCCCCTTCTGGAAGAAGACCTCCGCGCCCGCAGCGTCCTGCGCGCTGGCGACCGCTGGCAGGAGCGTCCCCAACGCGAGCGCGAGGCCCGCGACGTGCTTTCGCATCAATTTCTCCCGGAAGGCATGAGCGAAGTGGGGTTGGTCGCCGGCGTGGCAGGCCGCACGCTCGACGCGCCGGGCGGCGGAAGCGTCACCGCCGGCGGCGGTATCACGAGCGGAGTCGGCCGCGCACCAGGCGGCGGCCTCGCGGTGGTCACCCCAGCCGCGGCCGACCCGCCGGGCGCCGCGGCGCCCGACGACGCGGCGCTCGACGTCGCCGTCGACGCGGAGCTCGCCCTTCCCATCACCGGCTCGGTGATCGGCGCGCTCGCCGCCAGCCCCGCCGCCGCGGGATCGCCGTGCGGCGCCCGCCCGAACGCGAAGTACAGCCCGAGCCCGCCGGCCACGATCAGCGTCCCGCCGAACGCGAGCGCGATCCCGCCCCACGGCGGGCTCGCCGAGGGCACCTCGTGCTGCGGCGCGGTGCTCGACACGGGGTCGACCGTGCGCGCCATGAGCGGGCGCCCGTCGGGCCCGACCTGACCGCCGAAGGCCGGCCCGAGCGGCGGCGTCATCGCGGGCGCGAACGTGGGCGACGGGGTGTGGCGCGGCGGCGCCCCGTACGCGTCGCCGGGAGGCGGGAGCTGCGGCTTCGCCTGCGGAGCCTCGGTCTGCGCCCGCGCCCGCGCGCTGGCGCGGGCCGCGATCGCTGCGGTGGCCATCCCGGCGAGCTCGCTCGGATTGACCCGCGGCGTCGCCTCGCGGGGCGGCGCAGCCGAGATCCCGCCGCTCGCCACGAAGGTCGAGAGCGCCGCGCGCAGCTCGCGCACGTCGGCGAAGCGCCGGGTCGGATCCTTCTCGAGGCAGCGATGCACGATGCTCGCGAGCGCCGGAGGCATGTCGGGCCGCCGGCGGCCGAGCGCCTCCGGCTCCACGGTGAGGATGAACGCGCACAGCTCGGCGAGCGCGTCGGAGAGGAAGGGCGGCGAGCCCGCGAGCAGCTCGTACATCACGACGCCGAGGGCCCAGAGATCGGCGCGCCCGTCGACGCTCTTCGCCTCCTTGAGCTGCTCGGGCGACATGTACATGGGCGTGCCCATCACCGCGGTGGTCTTCGTGAGCGAGGTCGACGCGCTGCCCGTCGCGCTCTTCGAGATCCCGAAATCGAGCACCTTCACCGTGGTCGCGCCAGTGGGTCGACGCGCGAGGAAGATGTTCGCGGGCTTGAGGTCACGGTGCACGATGCCGAGCGCGTGCGCCTCGGTCAGCGCCTCGCAGACCGGCAGCATCAGCTCGGCCACCTCGAGGGGCGCGAGCGCTCCGCGCTTCGCCAGGAGCGTGGCGAGGTCCTCGCCCTCGAGCAGCTCCATGACGATGTACGGCGCGCCGCCCTCCAGGTTCCCGACGCTGAGCACGCGCGTGACGTGGTCGCTCTGCAGCGCCGCCGCCGACCGCGCCTCGCGCTCGAACCGCGCCACAGCCTCGGTGTTGTCGGTCATCGCCGCCAGCAGGACCTTGATCGCGACGCGTCGCCCGAGGCGCTCCTCGTGGGCCACGTAGACCGCGCCCATTCCCCCCTGGCCGAGGAGACGTTCGATGACGTACGTGCCACCGATCACGTCGCCAGGTTGGACGGAGGCTGCGACTCCCACGTTGCTGAAACCAGTATAATTCAGCACCCGCCGCAACGCGAGGACTCAGCCCGGCCCGCCCGCGCCCTTGCCCTCTTCACCGAGGGTGCACGTCGTCGGCACGTCGTCGCGAACCACCACATCGAGGCTGTCGACGCGCCCGCCGGTGTCGCTGTACCGGACCTGGTACCGACCTTCGCCGAGCGGAGGAATGCTGCAGCGCGCGCGGTTCTTCGCGCAGTAGTCGGCGGCGCACGAGACCCCCACCTTCGGCTCGCACGTCTTGCCGTCCAGCGAGAGCGTGACGGTGCGCCCCTCGACCGCGACCGTGCAGCGCTCGGCGGTCGATCCGCACGCGCCGCAGCGCTGCTCGATCTCGAGGACGAGCACCCGGTCGGCCATCGCCATTCGCGGGATGCACGTGCGATCGACGGGCTGGGCGACCCACGCGCTGCACATGCCCGCCGAGGTCGGCACCGCGAGCGCGATCTGCGGCGGCAGCCCTTCCCCTTCCCCGGGCGCGCACGCGGCGACCGCCACGAGGGCGACGACGGGGACGAGTACGAGTGAGGCGGGTCGCATGAGGGTTCGCATCCAGTCTGTCATGGCCGCGGTACCTGCGCTCCGTCGCAACGACCGTGCCTGACGACGCCCCGACGATTCGCGGAGGATCGCTGCCCGACCCCGAGGCACAGCAAGGCACACCCGGGCAGCGGCGCCATGCGCGCGGTTGGTTCCAACGAGCGACCGATCTGCGTAGAGTGGACCACGTGGGCACGCGCACGCTCGTCTTTCTCCGTCACGGCCAGTACGATGCGGAGAACGGTGGGTCGCTGACCGTCCTCGGTCGCGAGCAGGCCCGGTTGGCCGGCAAGTACCTCGAGACCTTCCGCTTCGACGCCGTGTGGTCGAGCACGCTCACGCGCGCGAAGGAGACGGCCGAGATCGTCGTGACTCACCTCGGCGGCATGAAGGTCCGCCACACCGGCCTCCTCCGCGAGGGCCTCTACACGAAGGTCGAGGGCTACGAGGTGCCGGCTTCGGAGCGACGTGAGGACCGCGCACGTGCTGACGCAGCGTACGCGAAGATCGTGCGCACCAGCCGCACCGAACGCGCCGAGCTCGTGGTGTGCCATGGCAATCTCATCCGGTACTTCATCTGCAAGGCGCTTCATACGCCAACCACCAAATGGTTACGCATGACGACGAGTCATTGCGGACTCAGCCGCGTGGTCGTCCGTGACACCGGCGCCGTGCGGGTGGTGTCGTACAACGAAACTTCTCACCTCCCGATGAAGCTCGTGACTTGACCGGACCGAGCTTCGCGTCGAATCTTCTTCACCCCACTGAGCACCAGCTGGATGATCCGCGCGGCCGCGACGCCGGATCGGTTTCTCGAACGCGGACTCGCGCGATTCCTCTCGCGCTCGCAAGCGGTGCATCCGCGGGCCTTCGCACGGGCATCGCTGTCGCTCGCGCTGCCCGCGGATCTCTCCTCCTTTTTGAAGCGCGTGGGCGGCGCGTCGCTCGGCGATTTCGTGCCGAAGGCGCAGGCCCCCGCAACGGACGCGTTCACCTCGCTCCTCGCTGCCGCAGGCCGCACCGCGCTCGGCCGCGCCAGGCTGGGCGCGCTGCTCGCCGGCTGCGTGCCGTTCGGTGCCACGCGCGGCGGTGAGCTGTGGCTCTATGTGCTCGAGGTCGGCCCCGCGCGCGGGGTGATCGCCACGCTCGACCCCGCCGTGCCCGCGGCCCCGCGCCTCGCCTTTCGCGGTGCGTCATGGTTCGCGTTCGCGTGCGCGCTCCAGGAGTGCGTGCGCTCGCGCGACGCCGACGCCACGCGGGCCAGCGAGGTCCTCGCGATGATCGGGACGCCGGGCGTCGCCGAGCAGGAGAGCGTGCGCGCCTCCTTCGAGCGTGCGCTGGCGCTCGCGGATCTTCTGCTGGCGAGCGATGCCGGCGTGCGACGCGCCGCGAAGAAGCTGGCGACACGTCCGCTCTCGCCGCCGCATCCGCCGGACTCGCGGCGCTCGCGCCCGGCGAGGTCGGATCGCACGACGTCGCTCGAGCTGGGCGCGCTGGTCGAGGCGTTCTTCCGCAAGGACACGGACGAGGCGCTGGAGATCGTGGTCGCGCAGCGCACCTCCCCCGATCAGGTCGTGCGCGATGCCGCGGTGCTGCTCGAGGGCGCGCTGGCCGCGAAGCCGCGCACCGCCCGCGCGAAGGAGCTCGCGCGCCGTCGCCAGGTGGCCGGTCGCGCCGCGCGATCGGTCGTGACCGCGGGCGCGCCGTCCTCCGCGGAGCGCGCGGTGCATACGCGGCGCATCCTCGGTCTCATCGACGACATCAAGCCCACCGCCGAGCCGCTCGCGACCACCGAGCCGCGCGAGGAGGCGCTGCATGCGCTGGGCGAGCTCGGCGACCGATCAGTGGTGCCGGGCCTGATCGCGCGCGCGGTGACGGGCGACGTGGGCGCGGTGGACATGCTCGCGGCGCTCGGTGACGCAAACGCCGTCGCGCCGCTGGTGAGCCTGCTGCGTCGCGAGCCGCAGCGCTACCGGGTGCTCGAGGCGGCGGTGGCGCGTGCGCTCGCGACCCTCGGCGCGACGAGCGCGGCGCCTGAGCTGCGCAAGCTCCTCGCCGACAACCCGATGCCGAGCTGGCGCGAAGGTATCGAGCGCGGCGTGCTCGTCAAGGAGCTCGTCGCTGCGCTGGGGGTGCTGCGCGACGAGCAGGCAGGCCCGCTCCTCCTCGCGGTCCTCGAGGCCACCAGCCAGGAGTACCGCGCGATCCTCCCGCTCGCCGCGTGGGCGCTCGGGCGGATCCGTCACCTCGCGGCGCTCGGGACGCTGGAGCGTCTCCTCTCCTCGCCGAAGGAGGTGGCGACGTGCGAGGCGATCTGGGCGGTCGGCGAGATCGGCGCCGCGCACGCTAGCGCGCGCGAGCAGGCGGGCGCGCTGCTCGACAAGCTCGGAGGGAGCGAGCCGGGCGCGGAGATGGTGCGGCTGGTCGCGCTCGCGAAGGTGCGCGCCGGCCAGGTCGAGGCACCGCGCGTGGCGGACCTGCGCCGCGCGCTGGAGCGCGCCCTGTGGGAGCCCGCGTTTCGTCAAGAGGAGAGCTCGCGGCGCCGCACCTGGGCGCTGCGCTCGCTCGAGGAGCTCGCGAAGATGCGCGGCAAGGGCGAAGACCCGTATTTCCTCGGTCATGATGCGGTCCGCTACTTCGTGACGCGTGACGATCACCGCATCCGGCGGGCAGCGCAGGACGCGTTCGCGGCGTGGGGGGTCACCGTGCCGGAGACGCGCCGCTACTACGCGAGCACGCTCGACGAGCTGGAGGCGCGTGACGGTCTGCCCGCGCTCCACGAGGCGCTCCGTGATCCGCTCGGCGTCTTCCGCCACAATGTCGCGACGCGACTCGCCGAGCGCGCGCACGACTCCTCGGTCCGTCCGCTCGCCGAGGCCACGGCGCGCCTCTTCGCCGAGCCGCCGTCGTCGACGTACGAGTACGACGACGCGCCGAGCAACCTCGTCGCGTTCGTGCGCGCGCTCGCGAAGCTCAACCGCCCCGAGGGAAACGACGTGCTCATCGAAGGCCTGCGCGCCGGCAACCATCAGGTGCGGGCGGTGGTGGCCGAGAACGCCCCGGACGACGAGCGCTTCGTCCCCGAGCTGATGGCGATGCTCGGCGATCCGCGGAGCTTCCTCCGCTCGCGCGCGGAGCGCTCGCTGACCTCGCTGGGCGTCAACCCACGCAGCAGCGGCGACCCCCCGACGCGCGTGCTCGAGGTGTGATATCGCCGGTGGCATGAGCAGCTCCGCGCCGCGTCGCCCCGCTCGTATCCACGACGCGAAGGCGAGCCTGCCGCGCATCGAAGCCGTGGGCCGCAAGCTCGCGCCATACGAGGACTTCTACCACTGGGTGCTCACGCTCACCTGGCCGCGCTTCTTCGGGTGGGTCACGGTCGGCTACATGCTGACGAACCTGCTGTTCGGCAGCGGGTTCTACCTTCTGCCCGGCTCGGTCACGAATGCCAGCGGCTTCCTCGACTGCTTCTTCTTCAGCGTCGAGACCTTCGCCACCATCGGCTACGGCGAGATGACTCCGCTCGGGCACGCCGGCCACGCGCTGATGACGCTCGAGGCGCTCGCCGGGATCCTCGCCTCGGCCATCATCACCGGCCTCACGTTCGCGCGCCTCGCCCGGCCCACCGCGAAGGTCCTGTTCTCCGAGAAGGCGGTGGTCGCGAAGCGCGACGGGCTCCCCCACCTCATGTTCCGCATGGCGAACTGGCGCCGCAACCAGATCGCCGAGGCGCAGCTCGCGGTGATGGTGCTCCTCACCGAGACCACAGCGGAGGGCGAGACGATGCGCCGCCCGATGAGCATCAAGCTGGTGCGCGACCGGAACCCGATGTTCCTGCTCACCTGGACCGCGATGCACCCCATCGACGAGGACAGCCCGTTCCACGGCGAGGGCGCGCTCGAGAAGCTACGCGCGATGAAGGCGGAGATCTTCCTGAGCCTCACCGGCCTCGACGACACGCTCGGCCAGACCATCCACACGCGCTACCGCTACCTGCTCGAGGATATCGTGCGTAATGCACGTTTCGCAGACGTGTTGACCACGAACGAGGAGGGCGTGCGCTTCATCGATTTCGACAAGTTCCACGACATCGAGATGCTCCCAGGAGAGGGCCAATGAGCCTCGAGCAGCGCGCCGACGGCTTCCTGCACCACCTCGTCGATGATCCGGTTGCGGGCACGGTGACGCGCCGCCGGAGACGTCAGGTCGTGTGCGCGGGCTTGCTTGCCCTCTCCCTCCTGGCGCGACCTGACCGTGCTGGCAGCTTGGTCGCTCGGCAGCGTCGCGGCAGGTATACCGATGTCGACCTCCGAAACGCCGCGGATTCGCTACGCAGGTATCCAGAGTATCGCGTGGGGCGCGGTCGACGGGGTCATCGCGACGGTCGGCATCGTCCTCTCGCGCCGGGCCGCGGACACGACGAGGACCGACGACGAGTGGAAGTCCGAACGACGCTCGACGAGGCGTGTCTTTCTCATCAACGCCGCGCTCGATGTCGCGTACGTCCTCGTCGGCACTTCACTCCTGGCGTTCGGGAAGAGCGAATCGCTGATTGGCACGGGAGCCGGGGTCCTCGCGCAAGGAGGTTTTCTCCTGACCTTCGACAGCGCCGGCTCCCTCGTGATGGGCCGCTAGCCGCGCGCTGGCGAGCTCCCGCGCATCGAGGAATGCCTCGAGCACCTCCACGAAACGGGCGGGGGCTCGCCGGTGCGGGTAGTGACCTGCTCGGGGAAAGCGGGTCAGCGTGACGCCTTCGAGGAGCGACGCGGTCTCGAGCCCGTGCGCGAAGGGAATCACGGGGTCGTCCTCGCCCCAGAAGAGAGCGATGGGCGGGAGCGCTTCCACCTCGTGCGCGCGGTCGAGGAAGTGCCGGTGCTGTCCCCACCCGTTGATGACGTCCCGAACGCTGCGCGAGAAGGCGCGCGCGGTGCCAGGGCGGGCATTGTACTCCGCGAGAATCGCGATCTCTTCGCCGGAGAACGCGCCGCCGGCGGCATTGAGAGCCCGGACCGTTCCGAACGACATGAAGGGCTGGCCGAACCGCTCGACGAAGAACGGAAACGACGCCCACCGCAGCGCGACCCCCACCTCGCGACCGAGCCCGCCCGATGACTCGAGGCCGAGCCGCCGCACGCGCTCGCGGTGCGCGAGGAGCATCCATTGCGCGATGCCGCCGCCGTAAGAATGGCCGACGAGGTCGACCTCGTGCAGACCGAGCGTCTCCAGCCACGCGCCGACGATGTTGGCGTGCCAGTCGAGCGAGTAGCTCGCGTCCGGACGCGAGGATTCGCCGTGACCGGCGAGGTCGAGCATGAGCACGCGCCGCGACCGCGCGAGCGCCGGTGCCACGGGGAACCAGCTGCGGTGGGAATCGCAGAGGCCGTGCAGGAGAACGAGCGGGCGCCCGCTGCCCAGCTCGACCCAGTGGAGGTCGACCTCCTGGACGCGCGCGAAGAAGCTCTTCGGGTCGAGCGCATCGGCGGGTGCGGGGCTCGGTGTCATGGCGAGTCGTGAGACCTAGCGAGCGCGCGTTCGAGGCGGTCAACGAGCGTCTGCATCACGTGGATCCGGGCGTGGTATTTATCCTCCGCGGCGACGAGCGTCCAAGGCGCCCTTTCGATGCTGGTGCGGTCGATCATCTCTGCAGCTGCGATCTCGTACGCGTCCTGCTTCTTCCGGTTCCGCCAGTCGTCTTTGGTGAGCTTGTACTGTTTGAACCCTATCTTCTCGCGCTCCTTGAACCGGCGGAGCTGCTCCTCCCTGCTGATCTGGAGCCAGAACTTGCATACGACGAGCCCGCTCGAGACGAGCTGCTCTTCGAAGTCGTTGATCTCGGCGTAGGCGCGCCTCCAGTCGACTTCGGTGCAGAAGCCCTCGACGCGCTCAACGAGCACGCGCCCATACCAGGATCGATCGAAGACCGTGAGACGCCCCTTTCGCGGCATGTGCCGCCAGAAGCGCCAGAGATAGGGCTGCGCGCGCTCCTCGTCGGTCGGCGCCGCGATCGGCACGACGTGGCAGTACCGCACGTCGATCGCCTGCGTGAGACGGCGGATCGCGCCTCCCTTGCCCGCGGCGTCGGCGCCCTCGAAGACGGTGACCACCCCGATCTCGCGGATGCGCTTGTGGCGCGACAAGAGGTTGAGCGCGCCTTGGAGCCGCTCGAGCTCGCGATGGTACTTCGCCTTCGCGAGTTTCTGTGAGAGGTCGATGGTGTTGACGAGGTTCTTGTGATCGAACTCGAGCGTGACTGGCGTCGTCGTGATGGCCGGCGTTGCCTTCGGCTTTGCCGCCGGCGCGTCGCGCGCGGCGAGCGAGGCCTTCATCGCATCGAGGAGAAGGGTCGCGCTCGTCAGTGATCGGTAGCGAGCGTCGGTGCCCTCGATGATGTGCCACGGAGCATGCCCAGTGCTCGTCCGGCGGACGACGGCCTCCGACACGCTTCGGAACCTGTCGTAGAGCCCGAAGTATTCCCAGTCTCGCTTCGTGACGCGCCAGCGCGTCTCCTCGTCCTTCTCGAGGGCGGCGAGTCGCTTCTTCTGCTGCTCCTTGGAGAGGTGGAACCAGAGCTTCACGAGCGTGACGCCTTCGTCGCATAGCATCTGCTCCAGGTTCACGATTCGATCGAGGTAGTCCTCGTACTCCCCGCGCTTCATCGTCTGGAACACGCGGCCGACAATCGGGTCGGTGTACCAGGAGCCGAAGAAGAGCCCGACCGAGCCCTTCGGCGGCATTGCCCGCCAGAAGCGCCACATCGGCGGTCGCGCGCGCTCCTCGTCGGATTGCTCGTTGAAGCCGTTGGTGATGACATGCCGCGAATCCATCCACGCGCTGAGCAGGCTCGCGGTCTCGCTCCTGCCGGCGCCCTCGACGCCGTTGAGCAGAACGACGACGGGGAACTTCGCCCGCTCGAGGACCGCGAACTGGGTCGCCAAGAGCTCCTCGCGGAGCCTCGACACACGACGGGCGTACTTCGCTTTATCGATGGCGTGACCCATCTCGGCCGATTCGAACATGGGTTCTCCCCGGGCCTATGCATCGCTCATGCCTCGCGAGAGGTGCGGCGCGGAGTACGCCAGCGATCGCGGCACGCGACGGAACTGCGCGGTCGCGCAAGCCTTGCACGGAGGCCCGCAGCGATTGCGGTCGGTTCGCCGCGCGTGCCAGTCGCGCGACCGGCACGATACGTGAACGCGCCATCGCGAGGACCCTCCGCCGTCGTGTTGGTAGCGCCCCGCGTGCTACACGGCCGAAGCGCGGCTTCGGCCCTCTGCCACGCGGATCACCTTGCAGCGCTAGAGCATCCCGCGCTTCTTGAAGGCGGCGCGGCGCGCGGGGGTGATCTGCTGCGCCATCTGCGCGTGGGCGTGCTCCGCAGAGTCGACCTCGACGGCGAAGGTCACGAAGTCCTTCGTCGTGGCGACCGGGAGCTTCTTGTTGTGCCTGCACGACCGCGTCGACCAGCACCGCTCGCAGCTTCGTCTTCTGCTTCGCGAGCGTCGCGCCCTCGCCCGTTCGCTCGAACGTGAGGGTGCGGCGCCCGTCGAGGTATCGCCAATAGACACGAACGATCCC
>JAYTBL010000473.1:0-1540 GCA_043736975.1 Polyangiaceae bacterium | reverse complement strand
CGCCATCTCCTCTTCGCGCTGTGCGATCACTTCGAGCCGCTCTGGGGGAAGGTCGACGAGGCGCACGGCAACCAGCGCGTGAAGGCGTGGCACGAGGGCTACCCGAAGCTCGTCGACGGCTACCGCGACGCCGACGGGCAGAGGCCGCGCCACAGCTTCTTCTTCCCCGGTGAGGAGTACCGCCCCTACTTCCTCGACGCGCTCGGCGATCTCGCGCGGCAGGACCTGGGCGAGGTCGAGGTGCACCTCCATCACGACGGCGACACCGCGGCCACGCTCACCCCGAAGCTCGAGGAGACGCTCACCGACTTCGCGCGGCACGGTCACCTCTCGCGCGACGCGGCGGGGAAGATGCGCTGGGCGTTCATCCACGGCAACTGGGCGCTCGCGAATCCGCGCCGTGATGGCAAGTGGTGCGGCGTCGACGACGAGCTGCCGCTGCTCCATCGCCTCGGCTGCTACGCGGACTTCACGTTCCCGTCGGCCCCCGACGAGTGCCAGCCGGGCGTGGTCAACCAGATCTACTGGCCGACCGGCGATCTCGACGCGAAGCGCTGCTATGAGCACGGCACGCGGGCGCGCGTCGGCGAGGTGATGACCGACCGCCTGCTCCTCGTGCAGGGCCCGCTCGCGCTCGCGCGCCGCCCTGGCAAGCTCGCGGTTCGCATCGAGGGCGCGGCGATCACCGCCACCGACCCCGCGAGCCCGGCGCGCATCCGCACCTGGACGCAGCAGGCCATCCACGTCGAGGGCCGCCCGGAGTGGGTCTTCGCGAAGCTCCACACCCACGGCGCGCCGGACCGCGAGGCGAAGTCACTGCTGGGCGACGGCGGCCACGCGCTGCACCGCACGCTCACCACGAAGTACAACGACGGCCGGAGG
Source organism: Polyangiaceae bacterium (assembly GCA_043736975.1). Taxonomy (GTDB): domain Bacteria; phylum Myxococcota_A; class Polyangia; order Polyangiales; family Polyangiaceae; genus Labilithrix. The sequence continues at coordinate 658 of JAYTBL010000473.1, read as the reverse complement.
TGGATCCTCCACTACGTGACGGCGCGCGAGATGTTCAACATCGCGATGGCGGCGATGGACGGAAGATCAGGCGACCCGAACGCCTACCGCGACCACGTCGTGGCGCCGCCCCCGGTCTGCAGCTGACCGCCTGGGGCGCGCATGGCTCGCTGCGAAGCGCAGCGCGAAATGCAGGATGTCGACCGCTTCGCGAGCAGGCCCGACTGCGCCGTGACGATGAAGGATCTTCACCATTCGGCGAGGAGGGCCAGGTCGCCCGCGGGTCGCGAAGCCCTCCCCGGCTCGCCGCGCGTGCGGCTCGCGCGCCTCCGGCCTGTACTTTCTTGATGGCGCGGACCGCGGCGGAGATCAAAGCTGAGCTGGGCGCACCCGACTTCGATTCCATCGTGGTCTGGAGGCCCGCTCCTGCGCCTTCCGCGGATCTCTCGCGGAGCCAAGTTTGGTCCACGAGAAATCCTGCTGAGCGCCGAGGAGTACCTGGCACTTGCGCGTGAGCGTTCATTCGCGACGTCGCCAGGAACCAAACGCGAGCAGCGCCTGAGCTTTGCGACTGGCAATCTCGGGATCGAAGAGGCGTCCATCACGCGCGATTACGTCGCGGCCTTGGCCAAACGCGAAGCGCGCTGAGGTGGGCGGCTGGAGCTGGGATGGGCCGGAC
>JAYTBL010000472.1:0-1543 GCA_043736975.1 Polyangiaceae bacterium | reverse complement strand
TACCGGAACGACGACAGGGAAGGGCAAGCAGGCTGTGAACGAGGTCGATGGGGAAGTGTAACTGTCGTTAAGGGGAGTTCGTAATTGACGTCAGGCAGACGTCCGCGAGGGTGGTGCGGGCTCCTCCGCAGGGACAGGCGAGGACGTCGTAGAGGTAGACGCGCTGGACAAGCGCAGGCGCTGCTCGCGGGCGCGGCAGCCGGCGAGCCGCTCGCGGAAGCACGCGCGCGGGTCGCGGCCGAGCTCGGCGCGCCCATCGACCCGTTCCTGGTCTCGATGGTGGCGCGGCGACCGATCCCGCGCTCGTCGAGCGAGACTTTCGCAACGCCTATGCCGCGCTCTTCAAGGAGTCCCTGATCCCGCTCCACGATCCGGGACTGAGCGGCGACGCCGTCATCGATCGGATCGCGCGAGAGCTTCCGCACGGGGCCCGCGGCTCGATCATGGGGCTCCAGAACATCAAGGGCACGGGCCTCGACTTCGTCTACCGCTGGGTGAGCATCGACGCGGTTGAGAGGATGCTGGCGCTCGTCGCGAGCGAGACCGCCGCCGAGCGGACGGAGGGCTTGCGCCTCCTCGCGATGCACGGCGACTTCGGTCTCCTGGACGCACAGCGCGCGGTGACGTGCTTCGAGGCGCTCGGGCCGGGGGATCGCGGCGCGCCCGATGTCGCGCACGCGGCGCTCCTCGAGCGCCTTCGCGCGCTGGTGGCCGAGAAGGAGCGCGCGCTCCGCGAGCAGAAGCGAGGCACCGCTGGCGACGCCGTCCGGCGCGCCATCGGCAAGACCCTCGACTACATCGACTCGATGCGGCGCCAGGGGATGGCCACCCGCGTCATCGACGATCTCGTGCGGGGGCGCATCTCCCACGCGGGCGCGGCGTCGCGCATGCGTGCGATCGTGGCCCGACAGAAAGGGGCCTGGATGCAGAATCGCCCGGCCCTCGCGGTCGCAAATCACTGACGCATGTTAACGATCTCCACGATCCGTAGGAAACGGTGCATCGCGGCGGCGAGGAGCCGAGAAGTGGCGGTGTCGGGCGCGGTCTCGTAGGCGGGCTTACTTGCAGTAGCCCGCGCTCTGGAACGAGGTCACGCCGCTCTTGCAGGCCGACTCGTAGCTGGCCGTCGACATGCCGTGGGCCTGCGCGGAGTCGATCTGCTTCTGGACCGCATCGCAGCTGGCCGCGAGCCCTACGCCGGCACTCGCACCTGGAGAGCCCCCGAGCCTCTCGGGCACCGATCCGAGTTTCACCCAGAATTCGCGCCAATGTGCCCGAATTTCTCGCCCTTCCGTCCGTCTTTCCGGCCTTGCACACATGCGCGACCGCTCCGTTCCACCGCCGGTTGACCCCGCCCTTCCCCCCTCAAAAGGCCTTTAAATCAGCTTCGCACCTTCTTGGCGGTCTTCTTCTTCGCGCCGCTCTTCTTCTTGGCGGCCTTCTTCTTGGCCGACTTCTTCTTGGCCGACTTCTTCTTGGCCGACTTCTTCTTGGCCGACTTCGGCCAGCCCTTCTCCATCTCGCCGTAGGAGTCCTTCGACAC
>JAYTBL010000471.1:0-1543 GCA_043736975.1 Polyangiaceae bacterium | reverse complement strand
CGTCCTTCGTCGCAGGCGCCCCCTGCCTTCAAGGATGCGGAGCGCCGCGCGCGGCCGAGGTGCCGCCCGCGGCGACCGCGCCCGCCTCGGAGCTCGAGGTCGTCGCCGAGGGCCCGTGCGGGCGGCTCTCCGTGCAGGCCTTCGACCAGCGAACGTTCCTCGTCTACGGAGAGACCGGCTACGACCTGCACGACTGGGCGGTGGGCGAGCGCCTCGCCGCAGCGCAGTCGTTCGTCGAGCTCCGCGGCGGTGACGCGTTCCGCGTGCCCGGGCTCCATGAGGGCCTACCCGTGAACGCGGCGGGGTACGTGGCCGCCGATCTCTACCTGGGCGAGAGCGAGGGCGAGGGCCCATGGCTCTTCGCCGTCGAGACGCGCTACGCCGCGCGCGGGGCCGGCCGCCTCTTCGATCGCAGCGGCCGCGTGTATGCGCGGCGCGCGGGCGCGTGGGCCGCTACCACGCACCAGAGCCCCGTGACGCTGCCGGCGGCGGCGCGCTCGCTTCCGGCGCTACCGCTCGACTCCGCGTGCGACAAGCCCGGGCTCCGCTTGTTGCCGCTCGCGTCCACACGTCTCGCGAGCGGCGAGGTCCTGGTCGCCGGACGGTGCCAGGACGCGAGCCACGTGAGCTTGCGCGAGACCTCGGTGCTCGTCGCGCACGGGATCCCCGGTGCCTCGTCGTGGCGCATCGAGACCGCGCCCGACGCCACCGCGCTCGACGGCATCGTCAACCTCGGCCTGCACGCGCGCACCGCGAACGACGCCTACCTCGTCGCGTGGGAGCCGTTCAAGCCGCCGGAGAGCCGGAGACCCTACCTCGCGCGGTGGGCCGGGGCGCGCTGGGAGCTCGAAGAGACCGCGCTGCCCGAGGGCCTGATGAGCGTCGCTGTGGCTCCCGATGGCAGCGTCTACGTCGCGGCGGGACGTGCACTCTACAAGCAACGGGGGCGCCGCGCGCCGTTCACGACCGTGCCCCTACCGCCGCTGCGCTTCGCGAGCGAGGGCCACCCGCAGACGCTCCGCGTGCATACGGTGCGCGTCGTCGCGGGGGAGATCTGGGCGGAGGGCACTTACCGCGTCGCGCTGCCAGGGACGAAGGACCCTGTCGAGGCGCGCGCGAGCGTGCTCTACCGCCTCGCGCATCGCAGCGCGGTGCCGCTCTTCTGCGATGCCCGCGAGCGAGCCGACCGTGCGCTGGTCGCCGTGGAGAGACCGTGAGGAGGTCGCTGCTCACGCTCGCGGGTCTGGCGCTGGCCTGCGCCTTCGAGGCGGTGCCGAGCGCTGGTGCGTACACGACCGCGAGCCTCACCACCGCGCTCGCGCCGCCGCGCTACCTCACCTGCAAGGACGAGCCGCCTGCGCGCGCGCCGCGATCGCCGAGCGCCGCGACGAGCGCGGCGGCGGGCGATCTTGCGGCCGTACCGCGCGTGCGTTCGCCCGGCAAGCTGGTGGTCGTTCCGCACCTCGTCGACGACGCGGCGCTCGCAGAGCCGGTCCCCGATCGCGCCGAGACGAACGGGCCGCGGCGACCGGCGCCGGCAGTG
>JAYTBL010000470.1:0-10021 GCA_043736975.1 Polyangiaceae bacterium | reverse complement strand
TGCTTGATGCGCGACTGCAGCGTGTCGCGGATCTTGTCGTCGAAGTCGTCGAACTCGAACGGCTTGTCGATGTACGCGTCCGCGCCGTAGAGCGGGCTCGTCATCTGGTTCAGGTTCTCGCCGATGCCGGTGAGCATCACGACGCCGGTATGGGCGAGCGCGACATCCTCACGGATCTTCCGGCAGACTTCCCAGCCGCTCATGCCCGGCATCATCACGTCGAGCACGACGAGATCGGGCAAGTGCTCGCGCGCGAGCCGCCAGGCTTCTTCTCCATCGGAGGCCTGGATGACCTCGAGCTTCGGTTCGTTCATCGTGCGCAGGTGGCGCGCCACGAGCTCGAGCATCGAAGGCTCGTCGTCGGCGACGAGGACGAGCGGGGCAGAGGTCGGCATGGCGGTACTATCGAAGGACGTACCCCGCCGGGTCAAGGGCCAAGACCTTACTCGTCGCGGAACTTCGTCGGCACCCGGGTCGTCGACTCCACCAGCTGCTTCGACGCGTTGACGTGCTTGACCATCGTGGGCATGTGGCCCTTGGTCAGCTTCAACTTGCCCTGCATCAGCGCCTTGGTGGGGTCGATTTCCTTCTTGATGACCTGTTTCCACTGCGCGTAGCTCGCCATGACCACGAACGGCGCCGACTGCTCGGCTTCCCGGGCGGGCATGAGCGTGCAGGAGCGGCACTCGCCCTGGTGAACGTCGAGCGACATGGCGAGGTCCTCGGGGATCCCCAGCGTGGGCTCGGCCTTGACGACCATCGCCACCGCGCCGAAGGTCCAGTCCTTTCCGGCCTTCTTGTACTCGGGGTTCGCGTTGATGGCGTCCTTGTAAGCAGCTACCCACTCGGGCGAAGGAAAGTCGATGGCCATCATTGTCTCCTGGCTCTCCGGGCGCCCTTCATACTGCGGGAGAGGCCTCATGTCACCCCGCCCTGGACAGGGCTCGGCGTCGCGCGCGAAACTCCAGGGAGCGAATGTCCGAAGAACAGCGGCCGAAGGTTCATGGCAGGGGCAACGCCCGGCTCGACGGCGTCCTCGATTTCACCACCTTCGCGGCGAAACCGATGCCGCTGGTGACGCTGCTCGACGAGGCCCCGCGGCGTATCGCGGAGATCTTCTCGGCCGACGTCTGCTCGCTCTACCTCGTGGAGGGGGACGGCCACGAGCTGGTGATGCGCGGCAATGTGGGCTTCTCGCCCGCCGCCATCGGCCAGGTGCGGCTCCACATCGGCGAGGGCATGACCGGCGAGGCCGTCGAGTACCTCCGCCCGGTCACCAGCGATCATGCGCCTCACGATGCGGCCTACAAGGCCTTCGACGTGCTCGCCGAGGAGCGCTACCCGGTCTTCCTCGCGGTGCCGGTGCGCGGGAAGGCGGGCCCATCGGGAGCGCTCGTGATCCAGCGCGCGCAGAACGCGTTCGAGGAGCGCGACATCGAGCTGCTCACCGCGCTCGGCGCGATCATCGCCGCCGGCGTCCGCCACGCCGAGCTCATCGACGCCCGCCGCGAGCCGCCTCTCGCCCGCAAGGCCGGCGGCGGTACGCGCAAGGTCACGCTCACCGGGAGGCCGTTCGTCGGCGGCCGCGCCATCGGCGCCATCGCCGCGATGCGCCGCCCAGCCGCACGCCCCTCAGAAGTCCGTGAGGAGGCCGACGTGCGCGAGGATCGCAAGCTGCTGCGCGGCGCCTTCGACGTCGCGGACAAGGCGATCCGCGCCCTCGCCGAACGAGCCAAGCGCATGCAGCTCGGCGATCAAGCTGCGTTCCTCTCGACGTACATCGAGATCCTGGGCGACGCACGGTTCCGCGAGCGCGCCGACGAGCACGTCGAAGGCGGGACCGGCATCCCCACCGCGCTGAGCCGCGTCACGCGCGAGGTCACGCGCACCGCGGCGTCGCTGACGCGCGACAGCTTCCTCGAGGAGCGCGCGCGCGACGTCGAGGATCTCTGCGACGCGCTGGTGATGCTCGCCGCCACCGACAAGCGCGCCGAGCTCCCCAACAAGGCCATCCTGGTCGGTGACGCCCTGAGCGTCTTCGACCTGCTCATCTCGGCCCGCGCCCACCCGGTGGGCATCGCCCTCACCGATCGCGGGGGCGGTCCGCGAACCCGCACGCTGCTCCGCCTCTTCGACGTCCCGGCCATCGTGGGCGTGGAGGGCCTCTTTCGCTGGGCCTCCGACGGCGATGTCGCGCTCGTCGACGCCGATCACGGCCTGGTGGTCATCAATCCGTCGAAGGGCGAGATCGCCTCCCTGCGCGAGTACAAACGCGCGCAGGAAGGGCTAGAGTAGCCGTGCGAGCCAAGCTCGGGGTTTGCCTGGTGTCGATGGAGGAATGGTCGTGACCGAGCCGCAGCGTTCCTCCTCGCAGCCCCATCACCTTCCGGACGTCGTCGAGTCGTCGGACGAGGGCGACCGCCCGTCCATCACCGACGTGAACGGCTCGATCGCGAAGTTCGAGATGGCCTACAGCCCGAACAAGAGCGACCGCTTCTCGTTCGGCCCGCCGCTCTGGGCGCGCATCCCTGGCTACGTGTTCCTGGCGTTCGCGGCGGCGGTCGGGCTCACCGTGTTCAGCGCGTACCACGGCTCGAGCAACTCGAGCCTCTACATCTGGGTGGTCGAGGGCGACAAGCACCGCGTCTTCGGCTCCGCGCCGCTCGCGTTCATCATCCTCTTCGCGGCCATCGGCAACGTCATCAAGACCGGCCTCCGCGGCGTGATCGTGACCGCCGAGGGCGTCGAGGCGCGCGTCTTGCTCGCCGGCGGCTTCCCCAAGGTGAAACGCTGGACGTGGGCGCAGATCGACCGCCTCGTCGTCGACGACGAGAGCGTGATGCTCGAGCTATGGAACGGCGAGTACGAGCGCCTCCCCAAGGTGAAGGACGCGAAAAAGATGGGCGACCTGCTCGCTTCGATCGCCACCGCGCGCGGTCGCGGCGTCACGCGCCTCGCCGACACCGCGAAGAGCTAGCTCAGAACGCCCCTTCGACGCCCAGGCTGGGGATGGTGACCGGGCCGACGTAGTCGAACTGGCCTTGCGGAGCGTCGCGTTCAGCCACTCCACCACCACCGAGATGCGGCCTTTCCGGCCGACCTTCCAGGCCTTCTCGACGCGCGCGTCGATGCGGTAGAAGTCCGGGTACCGCTCCTCGTTGAACGGCGGCACCGTGTAGCCGAACGCCTGCCGACTGTAGGGACGGCCCGTGTAGAAGTAGAAGCGCGCGCCGGCGCGCCAGCCGCGCCCGAGATCGTAAGCGCCTATGACGTTGAGCACGTGCGTGCGATCGAAGTCGCCCGGGATCTCCTGGTCGGTGACGACCTTCGTGCGCGCGGTCTCGGTCTGGAGCGACTCGAGCGTGTACGCGGCGGTGCGCGTCTGGCGCGTGGTGCGCGAGAGCGTGTACGAGATCCAGCCGGTCAGCTTCTGCGTGAGCGAGCGCCTCAAGAGGAGCTCGAGACCGTAGGTGCGGCCTCCCACGCGCTCGTCGAGACAGTCGCCGCTGTGGTAGAAGACGGTGGGCGTCAGCGTGAACGCCAGGGGGAGGGCGACCTCGAGCCCCTGGCTGGTCTGGATGCTCGTCTGGAGGCCGTCGTCGAGCCGCCCCAGCTGGAGGCCGGGGACGGGGACGAAGAACGCAGGCGGCTGGTGCGAGATGCCGAACGTCGAGACGAGCGTGATCGCCTTCGTGAGGCGCAGGCGAGACAGCAGCCGCGGGTCGACCGAAGGCACCGCGCCGTTCGCGCTGTTCAGGCGCACGGTGCGCGAGAGGCTCGCGAGGTCCTCACCAGGTCGTTGCGCGGCGGATAGAGCGACTCCTGCGAGCGGCGCTGCTCGCGCGAATCGGCGGCCAGCAGATCGTAGTGGTCGATCGTGACGTCGGCGCCGCCGCGCACCAGGAGGTCCTCGCCGACCGGCTGCTCGATGTAGGTCCGCGCGCTGAGCATGCGGTCGCGCACGCCCGCGAGCTCCTCGGTGCCCGTCGAGTCGCTGCCGATGGTCACGGCGGTGCGCATCCTCCCGTGGTTCGGCAGCTCGTGGTCCCAGCGCGCATCGAGGCGGTGGAACTGCGTCGCGAACGCGGTGCGCGTCGTGCCGTCCGGCTTCTTCTCCCCGAAGAAGTCGTAGCTACCGAAGCCGAAGAGACCGATCTGATCGTGCGGCCCCAGCTTTCAGGTGACGCGACCCTGGTAGTCCCAGTAGTCGAGGACCGCCTCGGGCGCAGCGAGCGAGATGATCGCGGCGGTGTACGAGTAGCGGCCGGCGACGAGCGCGGAGCCGCGGCCCTCCGCGAACGGCGCCTCGACGAGCGCGCCGGCATCGAAGAGCCGCACGTTGCCCTCGCCGTGCCACTCCTCGGCGGGGCGCCGCGTGTCGCCCGAGAGGATCCCACCGGCGAAGCGCCCGTAGCGCGCGGGATAGCCGCCCGGATAGAAGTCGACCTTCTCCACGAGGCCGGGGTGGATCACGCTCGGGCCCGCGCCCACGTGATAGAGCAGCGGGATGCGGACGCCGTCGAGGTAGTAGCCGTTGTTGCCGGGTGGCGCGCCGCGCACGAAGAAGAACGGCAAGCCGCTCACCATCGGCGTCACGCCGGGCAACGCCTCCATCACGCGAAACGCATCGCCGAACGCGCCGGGTACCTGACGGACCTCGGCGCCGCCGAACGTCGTCTGCCCCGCCTTCGCGCCCTTGCGACCACGGACCTGCACCACCTCCACCGGCGCAGGCGGCGGCGGCTCGAGCACCACGGGCGCGACCGCGATCGTGACGGGGACGGGCGCCTCGGCCGGTGGCTCTGGCGCGACGTCGGCGGCCTGCGCCGCGGCACGCTCGGTGGCGAGGAGCGCTGCGGCTCCCAGCAGGCCGCGCGCGAGCGCGCGGTTCACGGCTGTCCTTCGCTTCGCTCGGTCGGCCCGTGCTGTTCGCCCGCCGTCTCGCTTCGCTCGCCGGACGGCCTCGAGCTCACGCGCCCGCTCGCCACTCCTCGTGGACCGCGGCGCGCAGCGGCGCGTCCGTCAGGAGCTCCAGCGCGGTGCGCGCCATCGCCTTCGCCGCCTGGTAAGCGGTGTCGAGCCCGCGATCACTGGCCGACGCCGCGGCGAAGCGATGCTGGTGACAGAGCGCCTCGTTCTCGTCGACGATCGCGAGGTAGGGATGGATCGACGGCACGACGTGCGAGACGTCGCCCATGTCGGTGCTGCCCGCGCCGACGCGCGAGTCGGTCTCGGCGGCGGTACGCCCGTTGTCGGCGAGATGGGCGCCGAAGCGCCGGGCGAGCGCGAGGTTGTTCCGCATGTCGCGGTAGCCCTCGCGCACCACGACCTCGACCTTCACGCCGCTCGCCAGAGCCGCGCCGGCCGCGCAGCGCTCGACGATGGCGCGGACGCGCGCGAGCTCGGCGGCGGTCCGCGCGCGGACGCTGAACTCGCACGCCGCGAGCTCGGGGATGATGTTCACCGCCTGGCCGCCGTTGGTGACGTAGCCGTGCACGCGCACGCCGTCTCGGAAGTGGACGCGCTGGCCGTCGATGAGGCGGAAGGTGTCCATGCACGCGGTGAGCGCGCTGCTGCCGTCGTGCGGCGCCGCGGCGGCATGCGCGGGCGCGCCGCGGAACGTCATGACCAGCCAGAGGCTCGCGAGCGCAGGGTGCGCGAGGATGTCGCGGTCGAAGGGATGGAACATCATGGCTGCCGCGAGCCCCTCGAAGCAGCCCTTCTCGATCATGCGGATCTTCCCGCCGCCGCCCTCCTCCGCCGGGGTTCCGAGGAACACCACCTCGCCGCCGGTGCGGTCGACGACCGACGCCGCCGCCAGGAACGCGCCCACCGCGCTCGCCGCGATCAGGTTGTGGCCGCAGGCGTGACCGATCTCGGGCAGCGCGTCGTACTCGCCGAGGATCGCCACGCGCGGGCCCAGCTTGTTGCCGCGGCTCGCGCGCAGCGCCGTCGGCAGGCCGGCGACGCCCTGCTCGACCTCGAAGCCGCGCGCACGGAGGAGCTCTGCGATCCAGCCCGCCGCCTTGTGCTCCTCGAAGCGGAGCTCGGGGTTCGCATGAATGTCGTGCGAGAGCTTGGCGAGCGCCGCGCGCTCGTGATCGACCGCGTCGTCGAGGGCTTTTTCGAGGTCTTTGGAGAGGGGCATGGAGGGGACCTAACGCGGTACACGCCTGCGAGGAACGAGGCAAGCGCTGCGATTTTCCCGCGCAGTCTGCTATCCGTGTCGAGGTGGGTCGCCGGCCTCTCCTCGTCGTCTTCGCCCTGCTCCTCCCGAGCGCGTGTCGCGACCAGGCCGGTCCGGCTGGACCTCTGCCGCGCGGGAAGGACGCTCCGATCGCGCCCGAGCTGCCGGGACCGCCGACTGCGCCCGCACGGGCCACGCCTCCGCCGGCAGCGTTCGTACCCGAGCGCGTGCAGGGCGAGGGCAAGGCGATGGGCACCCACCTCGCGTTCGCCGCGTACACGACGCCCACCGTCGACGCCGACAAGACGCGCCTCGCGTTCGACGCCGCGGTCGCCGAGTTCCGCCGCGTCGAGGCGCTCATGACGACGTGGCGGCCCGACAGCGAGGTCTCGGCGATCAACGCCGCGGCCGGCAAGTCGCCGGTGATCGTGGGCGACGAGACGCTCCAGATCATCAAGGACTCGATCCACACCAGCCAGATCTCCGAAGGCACGTTCGACATCACCTTTCAGACGCTGCACGGCCTGTGGAAGTTCGACGAGGATCTCGACCCGCATCCACCCGCGGAGAAGGACATCAAGGCACGGCTGCCGTTCGTCGGCTTCAAGAACATCGTCGTCGACGATGCGAAGAAGTCGGTGATGCTCGCGAAGAAGGAGACCCAGATCAGCCTGGGCGGCATCGCCAAGGGCTACGGGGTCGATCGCGCCGTGGCGGTCCTCGAGAAGGCCGGGCTGACGTCGTTCTTCGTGCAGGCCGGGGGCGATCTGTTCGCGCGCGGCAAGAAGCCCGACGGCGCGGACTGGCAGGCCGGCATCCGCGACCCGCGCGGCCCGGAGTGGAAGTACTTCGCGAAGCTCTCGCTCTCTGATCACGCCTTCAGCACCGCGGGCGACTACGAGCGCAGCTACGTCGTCGGCAACAAGCGGTACCACCACATCATCGACCCACGCACCGGCTCACCGGCCAACGCGTCACGGAGCGTCACCATCTGGGCGCCGTCCGCCCTGGTCGCCGACGAGATCGACGACGCAGTCTTCATCCTCGGGCCGAAGAAGGGCCTCGAGCTCGTCGAGTCGCTCGACGGTGTGGGCGCGGTGATCGTCGACGCGAAGAACAACCTCTGGGTGAGCAAGCGACTCGAGGGGAAGATCGAGATCGTGGGCGTGCCCAGCGACGGCCTCTGAGCCGCTCTCTCACCGCAATGTGAGGAGCAGGCGCGCGGCGTCCTCGAGGTCGCGCGCGCAGCGGACCTCGAGCACCCGCGAGCACTTCGGCGCGTAGCGCGGCATCGCGCTGTCACCGGTGGCCCATGCGGCGCGCGGCTCGGGGCAGAGCCAGACCACCGCGCGCGCGCGAGCGCGGATCGCATCGAGCACCTCCGCGGCGTCGGCCTGGTAGTTCGTGCGGCCGTCGCCCAGGATGACCACGGTGGTACGGCGGTCGACGTCGCGCAGGACCTGCGCCTCGAAGGCGTGGAGCACGCGGCCGTAGTTCGAGTTGTGCGTCACCGGCACGATCGCCCCCGAGTAGGCGTGCGCGAGCGCGGTCTCGATCGGCTCCTCCTCGAAGAGCTTGGTGGTCTCGCCGAGCTCGCTGACGAACACGAAGGTGCGGGTGCGTTCGAAGAGCTCCTGCGCGGCGTAGGTGAGCTCGAGGAGGAAGCGCGCGACGCTCCGCACCGAGTCGCTCACGTCGCAGACGAGCAGGAGACGCGGCTTGTCACGCCGACGCGCGCGACGCGACAGCGCGAACGGGACGCCGCCGGTGCGCATCGCGCGGCGCAGCGTGGCATGCGCGTCGATGCGGCCCTTACGCGATCGGCGGCGGCGCACGCGCTCTCCGCCCCGCAGCCGCTGCACGAAGGCGCGCACCGCGCGCCGCACCTCCTCGACCTCCGCGGCATCGAGCGCCGCGAACGGCTTCCCCAGCACGTCACCGCCGCGCGCGCGCTCGCCATCGCGCCGCTCGAGCGTCGACCTCACGAAGCCTCGTACGTCGTCGGCCGCGCGCTGCACCTCGCGCTGGAGCGCCTTCGCGAGCGCCCCCGCGCGCTCCTCACCGAGCGCATCGACGAGGCGCATGCGCAGGCTCGCGAGCTCGTCCTGCGCGCGCCAGGTGCCGACGTGCTCGAGAAGGCGATGGGTGTAGAAGCCCGCCTGGAGCGGGCTCTGCATGCCCTCGAGCAGCTGCGCGCTGCCCGCGAGCTGGAGGAGGCGATCGAGCTCGGCGCCGCGGTGAAGCAGCGGTCCCAGCGCGCCGTCGGGGGCGGCGGTGGCGAGCGCGGCGAGCAGCTCGCGGAGCGCGTCGAGCTCGAGGGCGGTGAAGCCCTGGTCCGCGAGCCGCTCCCACAGCGTGCCGCGCGAGTCGCCGGCGAAGAACGCGTCGAAGGCGGCGTCGAAGCGGTCGCGATCGCGCGCGCGCTTCACGAGCACCGACGCTAGCGCGTCGCGCACGAGCAGCGGCGACGCATAGCCCACGGCGCGAACGGCGCGCACCGCATCGATGGCCTGCGACGTCGCGATGGCGAAGCCGGACCGACGGAGCACCCACAGGAGCTCGTCGGTGACCCGCAACGCGGCGCGGACGTCGGCCATGGCGGAGAGCTTACCTCGCGGGCGGGCGCGGCGCGGAGGGCGTGGGCGGAGGCAGCGGCGCGGCGGGCGGCGCGCTCTCGGCGAGCAGCGCCTTCAGCGCGGTCTCGACCCTGGCCTCGGCACCCGGGTCGTAGCCGACGAAGACCTCGCGCACGATGCCCTTCTTGTCGACCAGCAGCATCGTGGGCAGCGCCGTGACGCCGTACGCGCGGCTCGTGTCGCCGTCCTTGTCGACGACGATGCCGTAACGCATCTGCGTCTTCTCCGCGAAGACGGCGGCCTTCTCGGCGTCGTCGGTGGTGATGCCCACCACCGAGAGGCCCTGCGCGCCGTACTTGTCCTTCAGTGCGCTGAGGCGCGGCGCGAGCATGCGGCACGGGCCGCACCACGACGCCCAGAAGTCGACGAGCACGACGCGTCCCTTCAGCCTGTCGATGCTGGCCGGCGCGCCGGCGATGGCCGTGACCTTCTTCCATTCGGGCGCGGGCGCGCCGACCAGGTCCATCTTGAGGATCTCGTCACCGGAGGGACGGGACGCGAGCACGACGGACGCGGTCGTGGCCGACCCCCGGCGCTCCAGCTCGACGGCCATGGTCTCGCCGACCTTGTGCGCGCCGACCGCGCGCGTGACGTGCCCCGGCGCGGTGGTCTTCGTCCCGTCGATGGAGACGATGCGATCGCCCGCGTGGAGGCCGCTCTTGTCCGCCGGGGAGCCGCGAACCACGTGCTCGACCGTGACCCCGATGTCGCCCCCGGCGGCGCGCGCGTCCATCGAGACACCGAGCCACGGCGGGCCCACGAACGCGGGGAAGGTGCCGGGGTCGGCCTGCGCAGGCGCCGCGGCAGAGCCAGAGGCAGAGAGGGCGGCCGCGATCATCAGGGCCCGGAGGAATGCGCGCGCCATCTCGTTAGCTTGACGCATGCAGAGAGAAAAGAACCCCACAAAAGCGACGTGGCGCTGTCCCCGGGTTCACCGCGGAAGCGCCACGAACAAGCTCGACGAGACAGACTACGAAAAGAGCAAAAAAAGCGAAAAGATCAAGCGAGGTGAAGCGAGTCTGAAGAGTTCGTTCTCGGAGCCGTTGCTGGAGGGAGAGTCCAGAAACGCGTTCGTTTGGTCCTTCGGGCATCCGTGCTTCGCGACGTGCAGCCCAGCACCTCGCGAAGTCGTCTGCCGTACCAGAAAGCGTAAGAGACTAAGGAAAGCTTGGTGCCTTGCGGCGCCGGGTAGTGCCTG
>JAYTBL010000469.1:0-1548 GCA_043736975.1 Polyangiaceae bacterium | reverse complement strand
CACCCAGGAATCCGCCTCCTGGCGGCCTCCACTCTCCTCACCGTCGCGTGTGGAAGCTCCTCCGGAAAGGCGTCGGGCGGGTCCTCCTCCGGGTCATCCGGCTTCTCGCTCGCGCGCCTCTGCGTGCGTCGCGACGGCACGCTCTCCGCGATCGCCGCGGCGATCACGCGATGAAGAGAGTCTCGGCCGATGTCGGTATGGCTCGAGGTCGGCTGCAGCTGGCTGACCGTCTCCGTGAGCAGCGCGAGCTCCGCGATCGCTCGGGCAATCCAGTCGAGCACCCGTGCGCCTTGGGTCACGCGCGACGGTCACCACCGCCGTCGGGTCCATGCAGACTACATTCACCGACGCGGCGAGCCGCGCCCCCTGGGTCACCGAGCTTCGCGCCGGAAACATCGGCGGCCATACGCTGACGGCGGGCGTCTACAAGTGGGGCACCGGCGCAGGCACGCGTCCAACGCGTGGGCCTCGTCGCCGAGATCCGGAAGGCTGCCATCGCAGCTAGGCTATCCATGATGCGAACGCGATCGCTGCATGCCTTCTCCCGTCTGCTTCCGTTCACCGCCTGCGCGCTCCTGAGCTGCGCCACGCAGTCCTCGACGCCCAAGAACGTCACCGTGCGGGTCTCTGCGGTACCGAGCGCGAGCGCGACCGCCCCGTTACCGGTGCGTGACGCCCCCGCGCCGCCGGGGAGACGCGCTCGGTATGTGCCGCGACCTTCGCGCGAAGGCGCGATGTTCATGGAGCAGAGGCTCGCGGGACCGCTGACGGCGAAGTGGCGGCTCCATGGGCCGGTCGCCAACAACTTCGAGATCCACCCGACCGCGTCTCTCGGCAACGGCGGCACGGGGATCCTCGACCGAGGTCGTCGCTTCATCGCCTCCGGCGACACGGTCCGCGCGGTCGACGCACCGGCAGTGGCCGCCGTGACGTCGCCCGGCGGCGCGCTCGATGGCGTCCTTCGCGTCGCCGACGCGCTCGGCGGAGGCTTCGTCTTCTACGCGGAGGACGCGGTCTTGTACGCGCCGCGCTTCGATGCACCGCTCACGCGCCTTGGTTCAGGGTCGGTTCGTTCGTTCATCATCGGGCTCAAGTGCGTGTTCCTTCGCATGGCCGACGGCACGTCGGTGCTCCTGTAGCTCGCCGACGGAGCGCCGATCACCGGCGTACCTGCGGACGTGGTAGGTCTGCGGGCGCATCCGAACGGCTTCATGGTGGGGCTCACGCGGCATCCGTCGGGCCCACCGACGCACCTTTACTTCACGAAGGACGCGCGGACGTGGAAGAAGCTCGCCATCGCAGGCGCGCGTGACAACGCGTACGCGGACGGCGACGCGCTCGTCGTCATGAGCGACGACACGCACGGATTTCGCATCGGACGAGAAGGCAAGGCCGTGCCCGTTGTCCTCACTCCCGACGAGGCGATGGAGAAGATGCTCATCGCGATGGTCGGCGGCGTGCCGCCCGAGCCGACGAAGGTGCCTGACGGCGGTGCGCTCCTGACCGAAGGGTGGATTCCCTCGTCGCGCTACGACGACGAGTGGTTCC
>JAYTBL010000468.1:0-4216 GCA_043736975.1 Polyangiaceae bacterium | reverse complement strand
CCAAGTCGTTCGGCGCACTCGTCGACGGAGCGTCGGTCAACCGACCCCGCTGACGGCAGCCGCCTCCGCCCGTGAAGGACACCGATCAGCTGTCGTCGCAGAAGGTGTCCTTGCAGATGATTGGTGCAGCACTGTGTGAGGCTGCGACTGCCCCGTTCACTGGCTAGCCGCCCGCGGCCGCGCGCGCGTCGAGAGGGCCAGCGGGAGCCCTCTTCGAGCTTCGCTTTCGAAGCACCTTCTCGATACTGACCAGCGGCAAGACGAAACTTGCGACGAGCGCCGAGAGCGCCACCGCCTCGAGGGTGAGGGGCGCCGTACCGAACACGGCTTGCAGGAACGGCAAGTAGATGAAGCCGGCCTGCAGGAGCAAGAGCCCGCCGATTCCGACGAACACAGCGGGGTTCGAGAAGAAACCCCTCCCGACGATCGAGCCGCGGAGCGAACGGCACGCGAGAAGGTAGAAGCACTGGAGGAAGATGACCGTCGTGACCGCCATGGTCTGCGCCTCGCGCAAGGCCAGCGCGTGGCCTTGACGTGACACGTCGGTCCAGTACTCCCACAAGAATAGTCCGACGGCGGAGGCTGCCATGAGCAAGCCGACGAGGACCGTCCGCACGATGACGAAGCGCCCCAAGATTGGCGTGTTGGGAGGGCGCGGCGGGCGCTTCATCGCGTCGGGCTCCTTCGCCTCGAAGGAGAGCGGCAGCGAGAGCGCTATCGCGGCCACCAGATTGACCCAGAGTATCTGCCTGGGGAGCATCGGCATCAGCGGAACGAGCTCGCCAGCGATCGTCAGGACCGGAAAGAATGCCACCGCGGCGATGAGCACGAATCCGAGCCCGAGGTTCGTGGGCAGGACGAAGGCAAGCGACTTGACGAGGTTGTCGTAGATGCGACGCCCCTCCTCGACCGCAGAGGCGATGCTGGCGAAGTTATCGTCGGCCAACACGACGTCCGCAGCCTCCTTGCTGACCGCCGAGCCGGTGATGCCCATGGCGATCCCGACGTTTGCCTGCTTGAGAGCCGGCGCGTCGTTGACGCCGTCGCCGGTCATCGCCACGACGTGGCCTTCGTCCTGGAGCGCCTTCACGAGCCCCAGCTTGTGCTCCGGTGCGACGCGCGCGAAGACGTTCGTTGCCGCTGCGGCTCTCCGCATGCCTGCCGGGTCGAGAGGCGCGAGGTCGGCGCCCGTCATGCCCCTTCCGTGCTCGTCGATCAGTCCAAGCTGCTTGCCGATGGCTTCGGCGGTGCCAACGTGGTCACCCGTGATCATCTTCACGGTGATGCCAGCCGCCTTGCACAGCTTCACGGCCTCGATCGCTTCAGGGCGAGGCGGGTCGATCATCCCTGCGAGCCCCATGAGCGTGAAGCCGCCCTCGACGTCCACGGGCGAGAGCGATGCCTTCGCGGCGCCGACCGATTTTTGCGCCACGGCCAGAACGCGCATGGCTCCGGACGTCATCGACGCGACGTGACAGAGGACCTTCTCGCGCGTCTCCGCCGCGAGATCGCAGCGGCGGACGATGACCTCGGGTGCACCCTTCATGAACACGACACGGGCGTCCGCTGCGGGGGTCGAATGAAGCGTTGCCATGAACTGATGAGCGGACTCGAACGGGATCACGTCGAGGCGCGACCACGTGCGCCGGAGGGCCTCGACGTCGACCCCTGCCTTCATCGCGGCGACGATCAACGCACCTTCGGTCGGATCTCCGTTGATCTTCCAGGTGTCGCCGTCGGAGTGGACGGATGCGTCGCTGCACGACGCTCCCGCTTCGACGAGGGCCCTGACGTCCGCGGGGGCTTCTGCGAGCAGCCCTGCCGACGAGGAAAACGCGCCCTCCGGGGAGTAGCCGACGCCAGAGAGCGCGTACGTGTTCTCCGGGGTGTAGAGGCCCTGTACCGTCATCTCGTTTCGGGTGAGCGTCCCCGTCTTGTCGGAACAGATGACGGTCGTGCTGCCCAGGGTCTCCACAGAAGGCAGATGGCGGATGACCGCGCTGCGCGCAGCCATTCGTTTTGCGCCGACGGCCAGCGCGATGGTGATGATGGCCGGCAGCCCTTCGGGAATGCTGGCGACGGCGAGGGTGATCGCGACCAGCAGGGCGTCGGCCACGGCGTAACCGCGCAGCAGCCCGACGACGAAGAGCACGGCAGATACGGCGAGCAGCGCGACGGTGAGCCACTTACCGAGCGACGCGAGGGTCCGCGTGAGGGGTGATTGAAGCACCGTCGCATCACGAAGCAGATGAGAGATGCGCCCGATCTCCGTCGCCTCGCCCGTCGCCACCACCAGGGCTCGCGCCGTCCCCGACGTCACCGAGGTGCCCGCGAAGGCCATGCTCTTCCTGTCGCCGATCGAGGTCTCTGCAGCGACTGAGGCGATTGCCTTCGACGACGGGAGGGACTCTCCGGTGAGGGCGGCCTCCTCGACGTGGAGGTTCTTCACGGTGACGAGCCGCACATCCGCAGGGACCTTGTCTCCGGAGGCAAGGAGGACCACGTCGCCCGGCACGAGATCGGTTGACCTGACCGA
The DNA here is from genome assembly GCA_043736975.1 of Polyangiaceae bacterium. GTDB lineage: Bacteria > Myxococcota_A > Polyangia > Polyangiales > Polyangiaceae > Labilithrix. The sequence continues at coordinate 1,680 of JAYTBL010000468.1, read as the reverse complement.
CTGCGTCCGCCCATCTCGAACGACCTGCGCCTCCTGTGGAACCATGCGCGAGAGCGCCTCGATCGCTTTGCCAGCGCGGTAGTCCTGCACCAAGCCGATCAGGGCGTTGACGACGACGGCGCCGAGCACGACCACTCCGTCGAGCACCTTGCCGAGCGCGACGGCGGCGACCGCGGAGCCGAGCAGGAGGTAGACGATGGGGCTCGCCATCTGCCGCCAGAGCAGCTTCAGGACGCCAGGGCCCGCGGCGTGCTGGAGACTGTTGGGCCCATGACGTGCGAGGCGCTTCGCCGCCTCCGTGGCGGTCAGACCATCGTCCTGCTCCGAACGCAGCGTGGCGAGCGCCGCCTGGGGCTCGAGCGCGTGCCACGCGGAGCTGCCGACACCTGTCGACGCCGGCGCCGAGGTGATCATGAAGCGAGGCCCGCGTTCATGCGGCCTGCCGCGCCCAGCGCCATCAGCTCCCCGATGTTCACGACGGTCAGGAGGCCGACAAGCTTCTCGTTCTCGACCACCGTCATGACGCGGCGCTCACCCTGCAAACGAATGAGCGCGCCATCGAGCGCCTCCGATGGATGGATCGACGCGAGCTCCCCGCGCATCGCGCCCTCCACCGAGCGGTCTGTGCCCCCTTCGGCGATGCCCTTCAGCATGTCGCCGTAGGTGAGGACGCCGACCAGGCTGGCGCCGTCCATCACGGGGAAGTCCTGCTGAAACCCTGCGAGCGTGAGCTCGACGGCGCGCGAGAGCGTGTCGGTCGGGGATACCGTCTTGAAGTCCGTGATCATCGCCTGCCGGACGGTCAAGCCATTGAGGGCTACCTTCGCAGTCGACGCGGAGTGTTCTGCTCTGGCGCCGAGCCAGACGAACGCGGCGATCACCATCAAGAACGGCTTCACGAGGAGGCCCACCACGGCGAGCAGCACCGCGAAGCCTTGACCGACACGAGCCGCCACCTGGGTCGCGCGCTCCGGCGCCATACGCATGGCCAAGAGCGCCCGCAGGATCCTTCCGCCGTCCATCGGGAAGGCCGGCAGTAGATTGAATACCGCCAGCGACACGTTGATCCACATGAGCTGCGTGAGGAACGATCCGCCGATGTGGCTCATGCCCTGGAATCCGACGGGGCCATCGAGCAGGATCAGCGCGCCGAAGAGGAACAGCGCGATCACCACGTTGACTGCAGGGCCTGCAGCCGACATGAGAAGTTGCTCGATCGGCTTTTCCGGCATTCGCTCGAGGCGCGCGATGCCGCCAATGGGCAGGAGCGTGATGTCCCTGGTCCGGATGCCGAAGCGCCGTGCCGTCAGCGCGTGGCCGAGCTCGTGGAGCACCACGGTCGTGAAGACGGCGACGATGAAGAGGACGCCACGCGCGATCGCAGCGAGCCCCTTCCCTGCGACGACGTCAGCCATGGCGAGGAACGCGATGAGGATGAAGAAGGTGCCGTGGACGTACACGTCGATGCCGGCGAGCGTGACGAGCTTCCGCGACCAAGCGAACGCCGGCGCATCACGGACGGGTGAGTGAACGCGCGCTGCGCCTGGACGTTCGCTAGCGGTCGTGAGGGGTGCCGAAGCGCGCGGCGTGAAGTGCATGGCCATGTTCGTAGGTCACGCAACAAGGATGCCGCGCAGAACAAGCGCTCCGCGGCCCGCTTGATGCGATCCTGCGGACGCG
>JAYTBL010000467.1:0-4218 GCA_043736975.1 Polyangiaceae bacterium | reverse complement strand
CTTTCCTCTACTGGCGCATCAGGTCGGCGCTGGAGCGTGTCACGTAGAAGTAGCGCGGCCAGTGGCGGTAGAAGCTCGCCCGCAGGGTCGGCGCGCCGTCCGCCGGGTCCACGTCCTCGCCGAACACGCCGACCGCGCGGACCAGCGAGCCCACGCCCGTCGAGCGCTCGCCGAGGTCGTCGTCCGGGCGGAGCGCCACGAGCACGTGGACGATCCCGAAGTCGCGGTCGCTCACGGTGACGCGGCAGGTATCCTCGTCGTTGGCGTTCGAGCACAGGTTGCGTGTCTCGAGCTTGCGCACGCTGAGCGTGAGGTACGCCTGACCGCCGGGGCCGGGCGCGCGGCCCCGGACCAGGCCGAACAGCGAGGTCTTCGACTTGCGCCACGCGTCCGGCTGGCGCGCGTACATCACGGGGTCGTACTCGCGGGCACCCGTGAGCGCCTCGTCCTCGCCGCTGGCCGGCGCGTACTGAGCGGCGTACCCGTACGGACCGGCGCTACGGCATCCCGCGACGAGCAGGAGGGAGAGAACGAGCGCGCGGATCATCGCCCGGTTCTACGCGATTCGCTCTCCCTCGTCATCGTCCGACGAGGTGACCGTCGACCCGCGCCTGGAAGATGAAGTACGGCGGCATGCACGCGCCCACGCCGGGCGGCGCGTTCGGGACCGCGGAGCAGACGTAGTCGGGACCGCACGGCGTGCTCGCGTCGCAGGCCCTGCGGAAGCCACGCGGCCCGCCCGCGATGCACTGCTCGAAAGGGCGACCCGCGCCGATGCAGGAATTGAAGCCGCTCGGGACCGCGACGCCGCACATCCCCTGGCCCTCGACGACGCCTACCTTGGCGCACGACCCAGAGCACATGCCCGTGGGAAAGCCGCCCGGGTCGCCGCCGGAGCGAACACAACGACCGGCGTTTCCCGCGGGCAGCACGCACGCCGAGACCGTGGGCTGCGAGACGCGGTCGCGGTGCGCGTCGGCTCCGAACGTGACCCTCGACTCCTCGCACGCCTCGCCGACCCCGCGCTTGCCGCGGCTCACGCAGAGGCCCACGTGCTCGCCGTTGAGATCGGAGCAGGTATGGTTGGCGTCGCACTTCCACTGCGCGAAGCCAGGGTCGCCGAGGCCGCACACGGTGCCGTAGCTGCCTTCGCTCGCGCCCGCGTGCTCGGCGAAGGGCAGCGGCGCGATCGGGCCGTTGCGCCTGACGAGCGCCTGGAGGTCGCTCTTGCGGAACGCGGTGAGCTCGCGGAGATGAGGAGAGATGCCGTCGACCAGTGCGTTCACGTCGGACGTCTCGGCGCGATCGGTGCCGAGCAAGTGGAAGCCCGCGAGGCCGCGCGCCTGGTGGCAGCCGGTGCAGGTCATCGTGTCGAGGCGACGGAGCAGCGCGACCTTCGACGTGACCCGCGTGGTGCCCTGGAGATCGGCGATGGGCAGCCGCTCGCCCGCGGTGCCGAACGCGAGCGCGAACGGGCGGTTCTGGCCGCGCGCGAGCCCCTTCGGCGAGACCGAGACCGCGCGCTCCGCGAGGAAAGCCTGGGGGACCATCGCCGTGCCGCGATCGATGGCGGCAATGTTGCTGGCGACCCAGGTGGCGAGCTCCTGCTGCTCGGCGGCGGAGAGGTTCGTGCGCGGCGTATTCTCGAGGCGCACCGGCACCAGGCTCGCGCCGTCGCGCGCGAACACGCGCAGTGAGTACTCGGTGTGCCCGCCCATGTCGGTGCGGACGGTCGAGGGCCAGCGTACGAGCTGGTAGTTCAGCTCGACGCGGCTCGCTTGGCCGAGGCCCGCGAGGGGGCCGCTCATCAGCGCGGCCGCGACGCTATCCGGCGAGCCCTTCGCGAGACCGAGCCAGCGCGAGGCGGCGGCTGAGCAGTCGGCGCGGTCCTTCGTCTGCGGGTAGACGAGCATCACCGTCATCGGGAGGCGCGACGCGGCCTGCGGCGTCTTGTAGGCGAGGCGATACACGACGTGGATCTCTCCGCACGCACCAGGCGTGACGTGGCGGCGATCGACGCGGTTCGTGAGCCCGATGAGCTCGAAGTGCACCTCGCTCGAGGCGAGCCAGCGCGCGTCGAACGCGCGGTGGGCGAACGCCATCCCGACGCCGATCGCGGAGTCGCCCGACTTCGCCTCGGCAACGTCGGCGTTCACCGCCCCGATGATCGAGGCGCCCTCGCCCGACGCCGCGAAGCCGCGGTTGTCAGCGTGCGGCTGACCGGTGAGACGCGTGCCGAGGTCGAAGCCCCTGCTCTCGAGGAGCCGCAGCGTCTCGGGGTGCTCGATGAGGACGCTGGGGTCCTCATCGATCGCCAGCTGGCGCGGCGGCGCGCTGAGGGCGGAGTAGTCGGCATCCGGGTCGGTCTCCTCCTCGTCCGCCGCCGCGCAGGCGGCGATGCCGAGCGCGGCGAGAGCGAGCCCCAACACCTGACCACGGGAGAGCATACCTACATTGGAGCACACGGCATGCCAGCCACTTCACGGCGTAGTCCTGCGTCCGATCGCCGATTTGCGAGGGTTGCGGGAGCGCCCGTGCCTCCCCGGGGAAACGGCGCTGGCAGAAAGATCCAGTGCTACTGGCGGCGCGCGGCGTCGAGCTGGCCTGCCCGCCCGTGAGCGAGCGCTCTCGCCGAGAGCTCGGCGACGACGAGCGCGAGCAGCGCCAGCGCGATCATCCACGAGACATCCACGATCGCCACGCCGCCGCCCAGCGCTGACGACGTCGCGCCGGGTGACACCGGGCGCGGGCGGAGGTCGATCTCGCGCGCGAGCGGGGCCGCGACGCGCAGCTCCTTCGCGCCGTCGATGGTCACGCGATACGCGCCCGCGAGCGTGGGCACCAGGCGCAGCGTTCCATCTTCCCGCGTCACGCTCACCGGTCCGGCCGGACCTTGGACCTCCACCGTGCGCGCGCCCGCGAACGTCCACGGTACGCCGACGTCGCCACGGCGCGGCGTCGCCCGGTGCTTCGCCTCGGTGACGAACGCGTCGAGGAGCGCGAGAAAGCCTGGGCGAAGCGCGAGATCGCTGACCTCGACGGAGAACGGGAGCGTGGTCAGCCAGAACTCGCCGCGGCCGCGCGAGCGGCGCGCGACGAGCGGGAGGGAATCCGTCCACTTGAGGAGCGGCTCGTAGGCGGAGATGTCCTGCTCGGCGAGCTTGGCGCGGCCCTTCGGCGCAAGCTCGGCGAGGCTCGCGGCGGCCTCGCCGAAGAACGTGCTGCCGCTCGCGACGTCGACGCCCGACACCGCCGAGGAGTCCCAGCCCACCGCCTGCGTGAGCAGCGGCTCGAAGTTCGCGCCCAGGGGAGCGGCCGCCGCGCGACGCCCCAGCGTGACGAGGAGCACGCCGCCCGACTCCACGAATGCGCCGAGCGCGCGGCGCTGCTCGGGGGTGAAGCCCGGAGGATCGTCGACGATGATGGCCGCGAACGCCGCCGTGTCCTCGCGGCGATCGGGCACCTGCGGGATGGGCCGCACCGCGAGCTCGACATGCAGCGCGGCGAGCGCCTGCTCCACCACCGGCGCGCCGCCCGTCGCGACCGCCTCCTCGCTGCGGTCGCCGACCACCGCCAGCGCCGCCGGTCCAGCCTCGACCACCACCGGCGCCGTATCATCGGACGCGATGGAGTCCTTGCCGGTGAGCTGCGCGACGAGCTCGCGCGACTCGTCGACGGTCACGACGAGGGTGGCCTCGCCCATCTGCGTCTGCGGTAGCGGCGCGCTGGCGAGCACCTTGTCGCCGTCCTTGATCTGCACCTCGCGACCCGCCGCGGCGCCGGCGCTCGAGCAGGCGAAGCGAACGCGCGCGCGGCCTCCCGTCCGATCCGCCGAGAGCACTCCGCAATCGTCTGCGCCCGCCGTCGCGCGCAGCTCGGGCATCGCGACCCACACCGGGAGGACCGAGCCCTCGCCGAGCGGGGGTGCATCGGGCTTTCCGTCCGCGAGATCGCTGAGCACGATGATGCGGCGATCGATCTGCGGGAGCTCGGTGACGAGCGTACGCGCGATGGCCACCGCGCCGTCGAGATCGGTGGCGCGATCGCTGGCAGCGATGCCGTCGAGCGCGGAGCGGGCCGCGCCGACGTCGGTGGTCGCGGCGAGGCCCACGCGCGCAGGAGAGCCTGCGAGCACGATTGCCGCGGCGTCGCCGTCGCGCAGCGCGCTCAAGATCTCGCGCGCACCGTCCTGCGCGCGCTGGAAGCGAGAGCGGCCGC
>JAYTBL010000466.1:0-10056 GCA_043736975.1 Polyangiaceae bacterium | reverse complement strand
AGAGAGAGGGCGCTTCGCTTCGGCGAGGCGCCTTTCCTCGTTGTGCGGCTGAAGAAACGACCGAGGCCTCATAATCGCCGTCGCCTGCTCCCACATACGGCCATGAGCCGATTTCTTGCGCCCCTCTTTGCCTGTCTCTTCATCGGTGCCTGCGGCGGGAGCAGCGCCGGGGTGGGCGACTCGACGTCCTCGACCGAGCCCACCGCGCCTCTCGCCGGCGTGTGGCGAGGCACCTGGACCAGCGAGACCGGCGTGTCGGGGTCGATGACGGTCACGATTCAGCAGAGCGGCAGCGCGCTTGCCGGCGACCTCGCGTTCAGCGGTTCTCCCTGCTTCGCGAGCGGCCGCTTCGCGGGCACCGTCACCGGGCGTGACTTCGCGGGGAGCGTCACCGCGGGGGCGATCCGGATCGACATGAGCGCGACCGTCACCGGCGCCGCGTACGCCGGCACATACACCGCAGTCTCGGCGGGCGCGTGCACCGGTGACACGGGGACCTTCAGCGCGTCGCGCTGACCCGCGTGGTAGTGTCTCGCACGTGCGGCGTCGCCTCGGGTTCGTGCTCGTCATCGTCGGGCTGGTCGCCGCCATCGTCGGCGCGGCCTCGGGGTGCGGCTCGCTCTTCACGTTCAGCGGGCGTCATCCCATCGCCTCCGCGCCGCTGGTGATCGGTACGCCGCTTCGCCAGGTGATCCCGGCGCAGGCGGGGCGCCGCTACACCCTCGCGGTGCAGGTGGTGTTCGATCGCGCGGGCCTCGAGGAGGAGAGCGGCGCGCTCGTCGTCCAGGCGCAGCTGCCGCTGGTCGCTTCGCTCGAGAGCGCGAAGGTGAGCGGCACGCTCGACCCCGACCAGCCGCCGAACGTGCTGTACGGTCAGAGCGCGAACCCGAGCGCGCGCGCGCCCCGCGGCGCCGGGCCCCGCGAGCTGATGGTGGAGCGCCTCATCGGCCCGTGGGTCGCGACCGCAGACCGCAACATCGAGTATGCGGTCGATCTCGGACCCGACCGGCTCGGCCGCGCGAACATCACGGGCGCGCGCATCATCCTCTACGACGACCGCTTGCCGCGCGCGATCACGGTCGCCCTCGGCGCCGCCGGTGGCGGGTTGGTCGCCCTCATTTTCGGCACGTTCCTGCTGCTTTTCCGGCGCGGTCGCGCAGGTCGCGGTGGTGCTCGGCGGCGCGCGGTCGTATAACGCGCCCGCTATGACCCGAAGGCTCTCGCCGTGTTTCGCCCCATTGTTCGCTGCCCTGTCGCTGTTCGCGCTCGAGTCGACGGCGCAGGCGCAGAAGCCCGCCGCGACCCCCGCGACCCCCGCGACCCCCGCGACCCCCGCGACCGTCGACGACGCCGACGCCGACAAGCAGGACCCGCGCGCCATCTACCTCTCGGGAGACGTCGGCTTCACGCGGGCCGACATCGGGGGCTTCACCGACACCTTCGCGTTCGACAAGACCGGCGCGAACGGAGTCGTGGCGGGCCTGGGACTCGGCTACCGCTACAAGAACCTGCGCCTGGGCGGCCGCTTCCGCGCTGCGAGCACGACGGAGTACTCGCTCTGGTCGATGATGGGCGAGGTCGGCTTCGGTCTACCCTTCAAGCCGCTCACGCCGATCATCTTCATCCACGGCGGATACATGTTCGACGAAGGCGTGGAGCGCTCGGTCGTCGCCTCCTCGCTGCCGCGCACCAACGTGCAAACCCCGAACATCGAGCTGAACGGCCTGGTGGTCGGCGCCGAGGTGAACGCGGCGTACTCGGTCACGAAGTTCTTCAAGGTCGGTCCGTTCGTCGGCGTCGACTTCACGTTCCTGCATCGCGCCCAGCCGAGCCCGCCGCAGTCGCTCCAGCCCACCAGCGACAACACCGGCTCGAACGCGCTCTTCGGCGATTCCGGAAGCGGTGTCGGCTACATGCTGAACCTCGGTATCCGCGTCACGGGCGACCTCGCTTTCTGACGCGCCGCGCGGCGCCCGGCGCGCGTCTATACTTCGGTCATGTACCGAAAGCCGGGATCACCGGGCCCTTCAGGACGCCACGAAGCCGCCGCGCGCCGCGCGCCAGCGCCTCGCTGACGTGCTCGCAGGTCGCGCCGAGCCGACGCCCATCCTCCACACGAGGTGCCCGCCGGTCTGCGCTCCCGGTTCCGCGCCACGTGGGGGGCGCCCCTCGCGGTGGTGGCGCTCACCACCTGCACGGCGATCGGCTTCGCGGATCCTCGCGCCGCGTTCGCTTACCAGCCCACCACGATGGTCGTGGCCTATGTCGCGGCGCTATCTCCTGCCGCTCGACGTGGTGGAGGTGCCGGCGCCGGACGCAGAAGGCGAGCAGGTCATCGTGGTCACGCCCCTCGGTGATGCGCGGGACGCGCGCGTCCGCAGCCGCGGCAAGAAGAGCGAGCTGGTGATCGTGCTCGACCGCGGCGCCGAGCGCATTTTCGCGCTCCGCGAGGAGCGGGTGGGGGAGACCGCGCTGCGCCGCCTCGAGCAAGCGCAGACGCTCCTCGAGCACCTCACGTACGCGCGCGATCTCGAGAAGTCCCTCGCGAACGACGCGCTCTTCGACGTCCGCGTCGATGACTCGTGGGCCGCGGTCGCGCCCTCGGGACCGGCGAGCAAGCGCACGCGCCAGCGCCAGCGCCTGCTGCACGGCGCGTTCGCGACGGCGGGGACGCTCGCGATCTCGGCGGCGCTCGGCGGGCTTTCCTTCCACGGCCGCAACTGGGCCAGCGACCGTGCGCTGTACCTGCGGGCGCTGCGCATCGGCACCGCCGAGTCGCTCGATGCCTACCTGGCGCGCGCGACCTCGCACCGCGAAGAGGCGGTGACCCTCCGCGAGCGCCTCGAACAGCAGCGCATCGACTTCGCACGGCGCGCGGCCGACTCGCGGTCGCGGGCCGGGTTCGACGGGCCGCCGCGCGCGGCGTGGGAGCTCACGCCCGAGGAGTCGCAGGCGCGGAGCGGCACCATCGAGCGCTGCATCGCGGCGCTCCACGCGCATGGCTCGACCACGCAGCCCAAGGCCACGCCGCTCTTCGAGGGGCTGGTGCGCCGCGCCGGCCGCACCGGCGACAACGTGATCCCGGTGCGCATGTTCATCGAGGAGAGCGAGCGTCTCGCGCGCGTGCCTGCGCTCGATCGCCGCCGACCGCGGTGCGCGAGCGTAGCCTGTTGGTGGTTCCGCAAGGAGAGGCGAGCGTCTATCCGCTGCTCACTGCCCGAGCGTTCGATCGCCTCTACGACGAGCTCTACGGCCTCGTCTACGCCGGCGACCCGCGCGTCCCGCTACGCGACAGCGAGTCGCCCTAGCGGTCGATGCTGTCGAAGTGCTGGACCTGCGTCTGGATGACCCGCGACAAGAAGTCGGGCGCGAAATCGAAGCTCCACGCGTAGTCGGACGGGAAGTTCTTGCGGACCCGCGTGCGGCCGGCCTTCGGGAACTTCACCTCGTCCTTCAGGATCGACTCGCTCGACAGGCCGGGCAGGCCGCCGTGCTGGTGGCAGCCGATGCAGTTGGTCTGCGCGTTCTTCTCGCCCTTCTCGATGTACGGGTTGCTGCACCAGGTCGCGCCGCCCTTGCCCTCGTGCGTCGCGGCGAGCGCGTCGCCCAGCGATCCCGCGAACCCGCCGCGCGGATCGGGGTCGCCTTCGTCGAAGGCCATGGCGACGCACATCTTGTAGTTCTTCCAGGGTCCGCCGAGATCCTTGATGGCCTGGGGGCGGTCGGCGCCGAAGTCGGTGTCGGGCTCGGGCGACCAGAACAGCGTGATCCACATCCAGTCGCGGATCTCCTTGGTCGCGAGGTGGAGGCCGGGCATGCGGAACGCGCTACCGTCGCTGGTGGTGACGGTATAGACCTGCGAGGCATCGGGGTTCGCCTCGGCGACGCCCTTGCCCCAGCCGCCGTGCGCTGCGTCGGTGCCCGCGCGCTTCGCGGTCAGCGTGGCGGCGCTCGTGTCGTAGGTCGCGAGCTTCATGCCGAAGTCGGCGCGCCACCACGAGGCCTTCACCACCGCGGCGTCGATCGGGAACTCGGCGTCGTAGCAAGGCGCAAAGTTGTTGGCCTTGGGCTCGTCGTCCGCCGCGAACGTGCCGAGCTTCGGCAGGCAGCGCTCGATGTTCGCGTAGTTGCCGAGCATGTGGCGCACGAAGCCGGGGCTGTACGAAACGCGGCTGTTGCCGCCGAGACCCTGGAGTGACGGACCGTCCTTGACCTTCTTCACGCGTGCGAGGTAATCCGCGTCCGTCCACGACCCCTGGTCGGTGGCGTTGAACGCGAGGCCGCGCTCGATCTCGGTGGCGGTGAGGTTGCGCCGCGCCGCGCGATCCGCGGGCGTCATGTCGGCGTACGCCTTCGCGAAGGTGCGCTCGAAGTCGTCCTTGCCGTACCAGGTACGGAACGCGGGCAGGGTGGGCTTGCCGTCGATCTCGACGCCCGCCTGGGCGAGCTTCACCGGCTGCAGGGCCTTCGTGACCACCTTCCACGCCGCCTCGCGGCGCGCCTTGATGCTGGTGCGCAGGGTCTCGGTCTGCGCGCGCAGCGTCGGGTCCGCCGGGAACTCCTGCGCAGGGCCGATGATCTTGCGCTCGACGTTGCGGATCGCGGACTCGTCGTCCTCGGCTCCATCGTCGCTCGCGCTGCGGCACGCAGCGGCGAGGGCGCCGAGGGCGAGCAGCGCGATCGGAAGGTACGCCTTCACGGGCTTTCCTGCGCCGCGCGGAGGGCTGCGTCGGTGGCGATGACGCTCTCCTTCTTCGTGTTGGCGTCGCGGACGAGGAAGTAGATCCAGCCGTCGGAGCGGAAGTGCGGGAAGAGCGCGAACTGGCCGGCAGCCATACGGGTGATGCGCGTCTTCTTTCCGGTGACGAAGTCCGCGAGGTAGAGGTCGGCCGCGCCCTTTGCCTTGTAGGGCGCGAACTCCTCGTCCGACGCGAAATCCTCGCGCGTCAGGTAGTGGTGGGTGACGAGAAAGCGCTCGTCGAACGAGAAGCTCGCCTTGTTGCCCGGCATGCAGATGCGGCCGAGCGACTTGAGGCTGAACCGGTAGCCCGCGTCGGTCTTCTGGTACGTGACCTTGTCGATGGCGTAGCCGAGCGCGCCCGTCTCGCCGGCGACACGGCTGCCGAGGAGCAGCCCGCTGCGCGCCATCATCGTGTCGCCGCGGAACGCCGTCGGGAGCGAGGTGTGCTGCATGACCTGGTAGCCTTGGTCGGCGTCGTTGCCCTTGGCGACCGCGACGTGGATGTTCGCCGCGGCCTCGGGACCGGCGGTGAGCGAAAGATCCTTGTCGGACGCGGTGAGGCCCGGGTTGTCGCTCGCGAACTTGCTGTTCACGACGAAGATGTCGCTGATGGCGTTGTCTCCCGCGACCTGGCCCACCGTCTGGTAGAGGCCGACCGAGTCGAGCTTCGTGCACTCGGGCTCATCGAAGCTGACCTTCACGGTCGCCGGATTGCGGAGCAGGCTCATCGAGCAGAACGCGCCGCTCTTGCTCGTGCCTTGGAACATGAAGCCCTGACCGCTGGGGAAGAAGTCGGGGTCATAGCTGGCGCTCGCGAGGATGTCGCGCGTGGTCGGCCCGTTGGGCGCGAGCGCCGCGCCGAGGTCGGCGATGACGGCGCGCGTGCCGTCGGTGCGCGGGCCGCCACCGTTGGCCACGAAGCGGCCGTCCGCCGAGGGCCGCATCCAGAAGAACGTGGAGTAGTCGAGCAGGCGGAGGAGGCGGAAGCCGTCGCCGTTGCGCGACCAGCCCTTGCCCAGCTCCAGCTTCGTCGCGTCGGGGAAGATGTCGTTCGCGCCGAACTTCGCGGTGAAGCACTGGCGCGCCGTTCCGCTCGCGTCGCAGCCGAACATCGGGACGCGCAGATCGCGGTTCACGGCGGCCCAGTTCGTGGCTTGAACGTCGCGGACGTGGCCCTTCAGCTGCGCGAAGTCGTCGGTGCAGGTCGTGGGGCGCGCTTCCTCGATGAGCAGCGTCTCGATCTCGGGCAGGCCCTTGTCGACCCACTTGACGATCGCCTCGTACTCGGAGGCGGACAGGCGATCGAAGTTGGGCTCGATGGGCATCAGCCCGTCGGCGCGGAACTTCGCGTACTCCTCGTCCTGACCCTCGAAGAGCGAGCCCAAGAGCTTGCCCTGCGCGAAGGTCAGCGGGTGGCGGTCCTTGTTCACGAGGCTCGACGCGCCGAAGTGCGCGCCCGCGGTGAGGATACCCATCTTGGACGGCGCGAAGCCCGACTTCGGGTCGGCGGGGTTGCGGCGCATGAAGTTGATCCGGTCGGCCTTGGACTTCGACTCGTCCTTGAGGACGTCCATCGTCGCCTTGTAGTCGCCCGCCCACTTGCGGATCGTCATCTTGTTGATGTCGTGGCAGCTCTGGCACGTCGCGTCGGAGCGCCCCTCGGGGAGCTTCGCGCCGAGCGTGCGGAGCGCGAGGCGCGCTCCCTCTTCTTCGGTCGCGGCGGCGGTGTCGGTGCCGATCTCGTCGCTCGAGGCCGAGCAGCCGACGACCGAGGCGAGGGCGGTCGCGCCGATCAGAAGAGAGGAGAGCGAGAGTGCATGGCGGTGCATGTAGGCTCGTTGTGCAGGACTCATACCTGGACCGCGAGGGGCGGAACCACGAAGAATCCGCTGACCCGACCCCGGCCCTGGGGATCTTTCTGCTCACCCTATTGCTGGATCTTCCTCCCTCACAACTGCCCTCAGGAGCCCTCTTCGTAGGCCTAGGTAGGTAAATCCCGGAGGGCTACCCACTGGCACGGACCGTGCTCCCGCTCAGGAACGATGAAGCTCGCACGCACCCGCTCGATGCTCGCTCTTCTCCTTTCGGTCGCCGGCGCGGCCACGGCCGCCGGGCTGATCAACTGCGCGGCTCCCGAGGAGGAGGAGGCTGCGCCGAGCGAGGAGGCCGTGACCGGGGTGAACAACCCGCTGGGGCTCGGCCTGCGCTTCGACGACAAGACGAACACCATCCAGGCGACCATCAAGAAGGATCTCGGCGCCGGCGAGCGCCTCTTCGTCCGCGTGCGCAGCGGCAAGCTCTCGCTGACCTCGCAGAAGGACCTCTCCTGCTCGGACCTCATCGCGGCCGGCCCGCTGAAGAACACCGGGACCGTCGAGCTGACCGGTAAGACGGTCTACCAGGGACCGAAGGTCGACCCGGGCGTCTTCGCGCTCCTCCACCTCTATGACGACGCACGCTGGGCCAACGGCCAGGTCACCGCCGCGCAGCTCGCCCAGGCGAAGAACCCCGACCCGATCGTCGAGGCGTGCATCATGAAGGGCACGACGGTCCGCGCCAAGCTCCAGACGAACCTCGCCTACGCGTGGGACCAGGGCGTGAAGGACGCGAACACGGTCAAGACCGCCTCCGGCGGGAAGCTGCGCTTCACCGCGAACGACTCGGGCCTCGAGGCCGACGGTGAGGTCGACGGCGGCGGCGGCGGCGGCGATGCCGGCCCCACGCCCCGCGAGCCGGTCACCGAGGAGACGGTCACCAGCCAGATCACGTACGGCCAGCTCTGCGTGCAGGAGCTCGGCGAGATCCCGTTCTTCAAGAAGCTCGCGGACGGCTCGTACGACACGTTCGACTGCCGCGACTACGTGGGTACGAACGCCGCGGGCCCGACGGCCGCGATCGCGGGCGTCGAGGGCTCCCGAATCCCCGTCACCGTCGACGGCGTCGCGCAGGAGAACTGCTCGCCCGGCAAGGAGCTCGGCCCCAACAGCTCGTCCTACAGCTGCATGGACAAGGCCGATCACGGCATGTTCCTCGCGACCGGCGGCGTGCAGCCCGGCCCCTCGGTCGTCACGGCGAAGAACGACAAGGGCACCGAGTGGCTCTTGCTCTGCCGCAAGGTCGCGGACGACGGCCGCGGCATGATGAAGACCAAGACCTTCACCGACATCGCGATGATCGGTCACAACCCGAGCAGCGGCCGCACCTGCTTCTTCCAGAACTCGATCGGCTCGGGCAAGGACGGCGAGCACGTCCCGCACCCCGCCGACGTCGAGAAGAGCACGCACGTGTGGTCCACCTCGGTGCAGAGCTACTGCTCGGGCAGCTGCCACGCGGCCGACGCGTTCGTTCACTCACCGTGGATCGACGGCGCGAAGCGCAGCAACGGCAAGACCATCGTTCCCAAGCTCGGTGAGCTCCCGAACTTCCCCATCTCCAGCCCCGACGCGCCCTACAGCATCATCGCCGCCGACAAGCTCGGCTTCGAGATCCCCAAGCAGCTCGTGAGCGACGAGGTCGGCGCGTGCACGAACTGCCACCGCATCTCGGGCAAGACGGCTGGCGACTTCGCCAACTGGTCGACCGGCAGCGGCGAGGAGTACTATTCCAAGATCACCGACAAGGGGAAGACGTTCGCCCAGTCGCACTGGATGCCGCTGCGCCTCGACGGCCTCACCGAGGAGAACTGGGCCAACTCGCGCTACGGCAAGGCGATGGAGGTGATCAACACCTGCTCGAGGAACCCGTCCGACCCGCTCTGCGTCTGGGCCGACGTCCCGCGAGGCCGCTTCGACAGCCCGCGCGTCAACCGCTGATCGCAGACGAGAGATTCGGCCGCCAGGCCGCCCGGACGCCAAGCGAGATTGTCTCGCTTGGGTCTTTGCGTTCTGACGGCCGCGTTCTGCGCAACGCGGATGTAGGTGAAGGTGGATCCTGAAACCATCGACCTGCGGTGCGCTCGCCTCCAGATCATCCCCGGAACGCCGCTGATTCGCGTGTAGGCAAACGGCACACCCTTCGCAGAACGCTACGCATGGCAATCGACCTCTCGCATAACCGCTGGCTCCCCGCGCTGTCTCTCTCGCTCCTCGCGCTGGCGTCCAGCGCGGCCGCCGGCTGCTCCTCCGCGACGAAGGACGACGCTGCGGTCACCGAGGACGGGAGCGGCTCCTCGAACGACGACATCACCTCGGTCAACCAGTCGGGCGTGAAGCGCCAGTCGATCGGCAACTGCTGGCTCTACGCCACGACGAGCTGGCTCGAGGCGCTCAACAAGGCCGAGACCAACACCGAGCTCAACACCTCCGAGTCGTGGCTCACCTACTGGCACTGGTACGAGCAGCTCGCGAACGGCCGCGTCGGCACCGAGATCGAGACCGGCGGCTGGTACGGCACCGCCGCGAACCTCATCAACCGCTACGGCGTGGTGCTGGAGAAGGACTTCATCAAGCTTGAGGCCGAGGCCGAGATGTCGAACCGGCAGTCCTCGGCGCTCAAGGCCGCGAACGAGTCGCTCAAGAGCGGCCCCCTCAAGGACGCGGTCGCGCGCCGTGATCGCGCCGCCATCCGCAAGGAGCTCGACGCCGCATGGCAGCTCGACGCCGACACCGTGGCCCGCATCGACGCGGTCTTCGGCGCAGGCGTCGAGAGGACGCTCGATCGCGCGTTCGTGAACGCCGCGCCCGGCAACGGGATCCTCCGCGCGCGCGACGTACCGATCCGCATCAAGATCGGCGCGGCTGGCCAGCTCGTCAGCGCCACGCTCGCCGACGCCACCGGCACCGGCAGCTCCTTCGGCACGCGCTCCGGTCGGCTCGCGTTCAACACCGTCGCCTACCCGTCGGACGCGGCGGGCCGCCGCGCCGTCCTCAAGCGCGTGCAGCGCGTCCTCCACGACCAGGTCCCGGTGCTGATGTCGTGGAAGGTCGACTTCAACGCGCTCACCCAGGACGCCCACTTCTCGCTCGACCAGCTGAACCGTCTGGGCCCCGGCCGCCACGGCGGCCACATGACGGTCGCGCACGACTACCAGGCGACCGTCCCGGGGATCGGCCTCCTCGCGGCCGGCGAGACGGCGACCCCCGCGCAGATGGAAGCCGCCCTCGCCGATGGGACCAAGATCGAGTTCATCCGCGTGAAGAACTCCTGGGGCGGGATCCGCCCCGACCGCTGGCGCGACGCGGCGATCCCCGGCTACCACGACCTCGAGATGGCCTACCTCGACGGTCCCATCAAGGACTGCCCAGGCGAGGACGCGCCCACGGATCCCTCGCAGTGCGTGGGCACGGTGACGCCGCTCGGCGACTTCGTACTCCCCG
>JAYTBL010000465.1:0-10075 GCA_043736975.1 Polyangiaceae bacterium | reverse complement strand
GGCGTCGTCCGTACGCGGTGGTGCAGCTGCGCGCCGAGGATCAGGCGGCCACCGCGTACAACTTGGTCGGCTTCCAGACGCGCATGACGTGGGGCGATCAGGCGAAGGTGCTGCGCATGATCCCCGGCCTCGAGGAGGCGGAGTTCCTGCGCTTCGGCAGCGTGCATCGCAACACGTTCGTCGACTCGCCGAAGCTACTCGACGAGCGCATGCAGCTGCGCGCGCGCCCGGGCGTGTTCCTCGCGGGCCAGATCACGGGCGTCGAGGGCTATGTGGAGAGCTGCGCGGGCGGCTTCCTGTGCGCGCTGATGCTCGCGCAGTCGCTGCTCGGACACGCCATCACGCCGCCGCCGGAGACCACCGCCCTGGGCGGCATCCGGACGCACCTCATGCGTCCCAACGATCGCTTCCAGCCCTCGAACATCACGTGGGCCTGCATGCCGCCCAGCGCCAACCGGAAGCTCAAGAAGCGCGATCGCTACCAGGCGCTCTCGGAGCAGGCGTTGCTCGACCTCGCCGCGTGGCGCGCCTCCGCCCCGCTCGCTCTGCTCACGCGCCCACAGCCCGAGGTCTGAGGCCTCCCTCAGGGCAGGAGGCCCGCGATGGTCGCGCCCGCGGGGATCAGCCCCAGCGCGGTGGCGCGCTTCGCGAAGATCTCGATGCTCGCCGGGAGCGGGTCGCTCGTGACGTCGATGAACGACCACGCAGCGTCGAAATCGGCACGTTTTCCTGCGTTTCCGACGCGGCGGGTGAGCTCGGCGTAGGCCTCCTCGCGCGTCGCGGCGGGATCGCGGAGCGCGCGCGCCACCTCCTCTTCGAGCGCGGTCGCGAGGCGCTTCACGCTCGCCTCCTCGGCGCGCGCCGCGCGCGAACAGAGGATCGCCGTCGCGAAGCGATGGCCCTCCCAGAGATCTCGCTCGTCGATCAGGCGAACGGCGTCGAGCTCGCGCACCACGCGCGTCGCCCACGGCTCGGCGAGCCACGCTCCGTCGAGGTCGCCGTCCTTCAGCTGCGCGAGGATGGTGGCGCCCGCGACGGCGATGACGTTGACGTCGCCGCCGGCGATCGCGTCGCGCAGGCCGTGGTCGGCGAGGAACGAGCGCAGCGTGAGGTCCTGGGTGGTGCCGATCTGCGTGACTGCGAGGCGCTTGCCGTGGAGGTCGCCAGGGCCCGCGATGCGCGCGCGCTTCGTCACCACCAGCGAGGCGCCGCCCGACGAGCAGCCCCCGAGCACGCGCAGGCCGCCCTTGCCGCCCGCGGAGTGACGCGCGTGGTGGACGACGGCCGGCGCCGGGCCGGTGGTGCCGACGTCGATGGCGTCTCCCAGGAGCGCCTCGGTCACGCGCGGACCTGCGCGGAACACCCGCGACTCGACGCGCACCGGCGCCAGCGCCCTCGCCACGCGGCCCGAGCCGAGCCCGGCCAGCAGCGGCGCATGGGTGAGGTTCGCCATCACGCCGACGCGGAGGACGCCCGCCTCGTCACGCCTGCTGCCGAGCGCGACGCCGGTGGCGGCGGTCGCTGCGACGCCGGCGAGCCCGGCGAGGAAGGCGCGGCGATCCATGGTCAGGCCTGCCTGCTGCGCGCGGAGTGGAGGCCACACTCGGTCTTTGCCGAGCCCGCCCAGCGCCCGGCGCGCTCGTCCTCGCCCTCCGCCACCGCGCGCGTGCAGGGGGCGCAGCCGATCGAGAGGTAGCGGCGCTTGACCAGCGGATGCTCGGGGAGATCGTGCTGCGCGAGGTACGCCGCGACGCCCGCGCGATCGAGCGTCGCGATCGGGTGAACGCGCACCAGCGCGCCGTCCTGCTCGAGGATCGCCAGGTCGGCTCGGGTGCGGCTCTGATCGCGGCGCAGCCCCGAGACCCAGCCGCGGGCGGTCTCCTTGAGCGGCGCGAGGGGAGCGACCTTGTTGAGCGTGCAGCAGAAGTCGGGATCGGTGCGCTGAATCTCGCTTCCGTAGCTCGCGACGAACGCGTCGTTCGCGATGTCGGGATGCAGGACGCGCACCTCGAGCCCGAGCCTCGCCGCGAGCAGATCACGGTAGGCGAGCGTCTCGGGGAAGAGGAAGCCGGTGTCGATGAACGTCACCGGCAGCTCGCGGCACACGACGCTCCACAGGTGGAGGAGCACCGCGCTCTGCGCGCCGAACGACGAAGTGAACAGGAGATCCTCGCCGAACTCGGCGGCCGCGAACGCGAGGCGCTCCGCGGGGGTGGCCCTCTCCAGCCGCTCGTTCGC
The DNA here is from genome assembly GCA_043736975.1 of Polyangiaceae bacterium. Taxonomy (GTDB): domain Bacteria; phylum Myxococcota_A; class Polyangia; order Polyangiales; family Polyangiaceae; genus Labilithrix. The sequence goes on along the minus strand of JAYTBL010000465.1, from coordinate 7,837 downwards.
GTTTGCGAGATCGAGCACGGGAGAGGGCTGCGCGCTCACGCGGCGCACTCGCCTTCGCCGCTGTGGATGAGGAAGCCGGCCGTCTCTCCGACGTCGGAGCGCTCCTCGGGCGTGGGCGGCGCGGTCACGAGCTCGCCCAGCAGCGCGACCACGCGCTTGCCGTCGACGCGCGAGAAGAACGCGGCCGGCGTCTCGTCCGCGGTGCGCTCCTCTTCGAAGAGGCGGAGCATGCACACCACCGCGTCGGGCACGCGGCGGGCGATGACCTTCACCACCTGCCGGCCGAAGCGGGCCCCGCGCTCGTCGACGCCGCCTCCCAGGTGCAGCTGGTAGACGGGCACCGCGCCGTCGCCGGTGTTCTTCGCGCCGCCGTGGAAGCCGAGGTCGGCGATGTGGTGCTGGCCGCACGAGTTCGGGCAGCCGCTGATCTTGATGAGCGTGCGCGCGGCGTCCCCCACCGCCCCGAGGCCCTCGGCCTCGAGCTTGGCGGTGATGGCGGCGGCCACCGCGCGCGACGAGGTGACCGCGAGGTTGCACGTCTCGGCGCCCTGGCAGCTCGTGACGTCGCGCACGGTGTGGAGGTCGAGGCGCGCCAGGCCGGCCTTGGTGAGGCGCGCGAAGAGCGCGCCCACGGAGCGCTTGTCGACCCACGGGATCAGCACGTTCTGATCGATGGTGAGGCGGACCGTGCCGTCGCCGAACGTGTCGGCGATGCGCCCGAGCTCGCGCATCTCCTCGCTGGTCATGTCGCCGAGCCTCAGGCGGACGTAGACGCCCTGGTAGCCGCTCTGACGCGCTTCGTGATCCCCGCCGGGGGACTTCTGCTCGATGACCGAGGTCGCGCGCCAGGCGAGGTAGGCGCCGTCGCGCGCGCCGTTGCTCTCGCCCTCGACCGGGCCCGCGGGCGTGCGGTCGGCGGGGCCGGGTAGCGTCAGCTCGGCGAGCGCCTCGGCATCGACCTCGGCGCGGATCTTCGCGTACGTTTCGCGGAAGCCCTGGTCGCCCAGCTTCTTGCGCACGTACTTGAGGCGCGCCCGCTGGCGGTTCTCCCGGTTACCGAGGCTGTGGAACATGCGCAGCACCGCCTCGCCGATGCGCCCCATCTCGCGGACCGGCGCGAACTCGTGCAGCACCAGCGCGTTCTGCGGCGACGACGAGAGCCCGCCCGCCGCGACCACCTTGAAGCCCGCGACGCCGTCCTCGACCTTGGCGATGAAGCCGAGATCGTGGATGGCTGCCTTCGCGCAGTCCGAGGCGCAGCCGCTGAAGGCGATCTTGAACTTGCGCGGCAGGCTGGAGGCCAGCGGATGACCGAGGAACTGGCGGGTGACCGCCTCGGCGTGCGGCGAGACGTCGAACGGCGCGCTCCCGCAGACCTCGGCTATTTCGCACGCGGTGACGGCGCGGACCGAGTTGCCGCACGCGTCGCGCGTGGTGAGGCCCGCCTCGTCGAGGCGGCGCATCAGCGCCTCGGTGTCGGCCATGGCCACGAAGTGGAACTGCACGTTCTGGCGCGTCGTCACGTGGCCGAAGCCGCGGGACCAGCGCTCGCCGACGTCGGCGAGCGCCTCGAGCCCCTTCGAGTCGAGGCGACCGAAGGGGATCTTCACGCGGATCATCTGCGTGCCCTCTTGCCGCTGGCCGTAGACGCCGCGCAGCAGACGGAACGCGCGGAACTGGTCGGCGGTCAGCTCGCCGCTCTCGTACTTCTCGAGCATGACGACGAACTCGTCGACGTCGCGGGGGTCGGAGAAACGGGGCAGATGGGCAGCGGGCATGGTGATGTTCCTAGACGGCGCTCGGCGTATCGATGCCGGCGCGTTGCAGGTCCTCGAGGTAGCCGAGCTCGACGAGCTTGGCCTTCACGCGCTGTACGGCGACGCGTACGTCGATGGTGCTCGTGTCGAGCGTGATCTCCGGAGCGTCGGGCACCTCGTAGGGGTCGCTGACGCCGGTGAACTGCGGGATCTCTCCGGCGAGCGCCTTCTTGTAGAGGCCCTTGGTGTCGCGGCGCACGCACTCCTCGAGCGGGGGGGCGACGTGCACCTCGACGAAGTCGCCGATGGTGGCGCGCGCCGCCTCGCGTGTCGATCGGTACGGCGAGATCGCCGACACGACGACCACGACGCCGTTGCGCGCGAGCAGGTGCGCGACGAACGCGATGCGCGCGATGTTGAGGTCGCGATCCTCGCGCGAGAAGCCGAGGCCCCGGGAGAGGTGCGTGCGGACGACGTCGCCGTCGAGCACCTCGACCCGCTTGCCGGCGGCGAGCAGCTCCGGCGCGAGCGCGTCGGCGATGGTGCTCTTGCCGGCCCCGGACAGGCCGGTGAGCCAGACCACGAACCCACGGCCGGGGCCGCGTCGTGATACAGTCCGAGGCGTATTTGCGTTCGTGATAACGCTCATGTGTCTACTATAGTGGAGGAATTCGTGGCTGCACGCAAGTCGAAACGCAGTAGCAGAGACGGCTCCACCAGCGACCCGCGCACCGATGGAAGGGCCCTGGAGGCGACGCTGGGTGACGACCTCGGCGCCGCCGAGCTCGGTCAGCGCGTCGCCGAGAACCTCCGCCACAAGCGCAAGGCGCGCGGCATGTCGCTCGACGACCTGGCCCGCGCCTCGGGCGTGAGCCGCGCCGCCCTCTCGCAGGTGGAGACGGTGAAGACGAACCCGACGGTAGGTCTCCTCTGGAAGATCGCGGTCGGCCTCGGCGTGCCATTCGCGGACCTGATCGGTGAGGTGAAGAGCGGAACGAGCGTCCTGCGGCGGGGCGACGCCCAGGTGCTGCGCTCGCTCGACGGCAAGCTCGAGAGCCGCCCGCTCACGCCGGCCGGCGCCTCGGCGCTGGTCGAGCTCTACGAGCTGCGCCTCGCGGCCCGCGCCACCCACGCCTCCGAGCCCCATGCGTCAGGCACGCAGGAGTTCGTGGTGGTCCTGAGCGGCGCGCTGCGCCTCCACCTCGAGGACGAGGTCCACGACCTCATGGCCGGCGACAGCGTCTCGTTCCTCGCCGATCGCGCGCACTCCTACGAGAATGCCGGGTCCTCCGAGGCGCGCTACCACAACGTGATCCTGTACGAGCGGTGAGCTTGCTCGTGGACGTGGTTCTAGTATAACGAAGGAATGCACGCGGCGACGAAGGAGTGGCCAGCAGCCGCTGGCCCTGCCGCATCGGCCCTCGTCGATGAGCCGCAGGACGCTCCGGTTCGCGTCGTAGGCCATGATCCTAGGCCGATCGCCGCGCTCGAGGCGGTGTCGCTCCGGCTCGGCGATCCCGCGGTGTCGATCCTCGAGGATATGTCGCTGGCGGTCGCGCCGGGCGAAGCGGTCTGCCTGGTCGGGCCCTCGGGCGGCGGAAAATCCACGATACTGAACCTGCTGGCGGGTCTGCTGGCGCCCACCGTGGGCCGCGTGCTCTGGGACGGCGCGCCCGTCGAGGGTCCGGGGCGCGATCGCGCGGTGGTCTTCCAGGACGCCGCGCTCTTTCCGTGGCTGACGCTCGAGCAGAACATCGCCTTCCCGCTCGAGCTCGGCGGCGCGGGCAAGGCGGAGCGGCGCGAGCGCACCGAGGAGCTGCTGCGCCTCGTCCACCTCCTGAAGTTCCGCGGCTCCTTCCCGCACGAGCTCTCGGGCGGCATGCGGCAGCGCGGCGCCATCGCGCGGGCGCTCGCGACGCGGCCGCGCATGGTGCTCTTCGACGAGCCGTTCGCCGCGCTCGACGGCCAGATGCGCGAGCTCCTCCAGAACGAGGTGGAGCGCATCGTGCGCGCGACCGGCGCGACGATGGTGTTCGTCACGCATCAGATCGACGAGGCGGTGCGCCTCGGCGATCGCGTGGTGCTGATCGGGGCGCGGCCGGGCAAGGTGCTGGGCGACGTCCATGTCGACCTCCCGCGGCCTCGCCGCGCGGGGGACGTCCGTGCGGTTCGACTCGCGCAGTCGATCGCCGCCGAGATCCGCGCCGAGGTGGAGAAGGTCGCGAGAGAGGAGGCAGACGGTGCGTGGGGTAATGCGAACGGCGGTGACGGCAGCGATGCTCGTCGCAATCTGGGCGGCGGGATCTAGGCTCGCGAACAGTCCGCTCTTCCCGGGCCCGCTCGACGTCGCACGCTCTCTCGCGGCGGCGCTGGCGGCCGGGACGCTCGTGCGCGCGGTGCTCACGAGCGCGGTGCGTCTGCTCGTCGGCTATGCGATCGCGCTGGTGCTGGGGATCCCGCTGGGCCTCGTCCTCGCGCGCAGCGAGCTGACGAAGCGCGCCCTCGGGCCGCTCTTGCTCGGCCTCTCCAGCGTCCCGTCGATCTGCTGGCTGCCGCTGGCGATCGTGTGGTTCGGGCTCTCCGAGGCGGCGATCCAAGTGGTGGTGGTGCTGGGCGCGGCGCTGCCGGTCACCCTCGCCACCGAGAGCGCCGTGCGGCAGCTACCGCCGACCATCGAGCGCGCCGCGCTCACCATGGGCGCGCGCGGGCCCACGCTGCTGGTGCGGGTGCTGCTCCCCGCGGCGCTCCCCGGCATCCTCACCGGCGCGAAGATGGGCTGGACGTTCGCGCTCCGCTCGCTGATGGCGGGGGAGCTGCTCTTCGTCTCGGGCGGCCTCGGGCAGCTGCTCGAGACGGGGCGTGATCTGGCGGACACCGCGCTGGTGCTGGGCATCGTGGCGGTGATCGTCGTCCTGAGCCGCGCGAGCGAGCGCGCGCTCTTCGGCCCGCTGGAGCGCATGATCGCGCGCCGGTGGGGAACGGCGGCTTCATGAGCATCGAGCGGCGTGATCCAGAGCTGGAGGACAGCGGCGTCCGCTACGCGGCGCGGGGCCGCGTCTTCCTGGTGGGCGCCGGTCCCGGCGATCCCGAGCTGCTCACGCTGCGCGCGTACCGTCTGCTGACCACCGCCAAGGTGGTCGCGTACGACGAGCTGGTGTCGCCCGAGATCTTGGCGCTCGCGCCGCCCGGCGCAGAGCTCGTTCCGGTGGGGCGGCGTCGCGGGACGTGCCCCGACGCGCCCCCCATCCATCCCGTCGTGCTCGAGCGCGCGATCGGCGGTCACGACGTGGTCCGCCTCAAGGGCGGCGATCCGATGATCTTCGGCCGGGGCGGGGAGGAGGCCGAGCAGCTCGCGGCGCTGCGCATTCCCTTCGAGATCGTGCCTGGTGTGAGCGCTGCCCTGGGCGCGGCGGCGCGCGCGGGGATCCCGCTCACGCATCGCGATGCCTCGGCGAGCGTAGCGTTCGTCACCGCGCACAAGCGCCACGACGCGAGCGACGATGATCTGCTGGCCCGCGTCCCGCGGACGGGGACGATCGTGTTCTACATGGGGCTGGCGACGCTGCGCGCCACGGCGCTGGCGCTGGTCGCGGCCGGGCGCTCGCCCGAGACGCCGGTGGCGGTGGTCTCGCACGCCACGCTGCCCACGCAGCGCGAGGTGATCGCCACGCTCGCCACCGTGGCCGACGCCGTCGAGGTCGCACAGGTGCCGGCGCCGGCGCTGGTGATCGTGGGCGAGGTGGTGGCGCGGCGCGTGATCTCGCCGCGCAGCGCGGTGGTCACTCGCGCGGCGCGGGCTTGAACGCCTCGACCAGCTCGGCGAAGCGCGAGGCGAACGGCACCTTGTCGGCCTTCCACTTCTCGCGCAGCGCGCGCGCGGCCTCGACGTAGCTCTCGTCGGGGAGCGCCTGCTCGAGCACCTCGCGCATGAGGCGCGCCAGGGCCGGCGCCTCGCCCGACGTGGAGATGGCGATGGTGATCGGGCCCCGCCGGATGATGGCGCCGCCGTACGCGGTAGCGTTCGGCGGGTCGTCGATGGCGATGCAGAACACCTGCGCGCGCTCGCACTGGTCGGCGATGCGCTTCTGCACCACCGGGTCATCGGTGGCGGCGAACACCAGCCACATGCCGTCGATATCGCGCTCCTCGAAGGGCCGCTCCTCGATGGTGAGCGCGTCGCCCCGCGCGGCCTCGAGCTCGGGGGAGACGAGCGGCGCGACCACGTGCACGCGCGCGCCCGCCTCCATGAGATCGAGAGCCTTCCGCGACGCGATGGCGCCAGCGCCGGCGACAAGCACCGCGCGGCCGGTGATGTCGAGAAAGAGCGGCAGCAGCGTCCGCGGCGGAGCCTTGGCGTCCATCGTCCGGGATCTTCGCATGAAGAGGCTCGCGAGCAGAGAGTCGAGCGATCAAGGACCTCGCGATGGACGTGTGACGCTTCGCAAAGGGCGACGACGTCGCACTGCACGATGCGCTCCTGGATGCTCGACGAGGTTGTGGCGTATGCGCTCATGGGGGGTGCCGGCGAGCAATAGCTGGTCGGCCTCTTCGACCACACCCTCTCGCAGGATCTGCGCCCAGGCGCGCCGTTTCCCACGCTAGAGGACATCGAGGCGATCTCGGGCATGGAGGCCTCGCTCCTGTTGGGACCCACGCGCGCTTTGAAACGGGCGGCTGCTCGACTATCGCAGGTTCGTTCGGATCGGGTCTCCTCCGGAGAGGCCGTGCCCTCGCCGAGCTCCTTCCACTCCTGACCGTCGTGACCGCGTGGTCCGGTGAGTGAGGTGTACGCGCAGCATCACCACTTCACGGTCCACGACTACCTCGCGCTGGAAGCCGAGACGGGGATCAAACACGAGTTCCTCGCAGGCCAGGTCTGGGCGATGGCAGGCGGCTCGCGTGAGCACGCTCTCTACGCCGCCAATGTGACCGCCTCGCTCGCTGTGCTTCTCCGCGGAAAGCGCTGCGCCGTTCACAGCGCCGATCTGCGCATCTGCGTGAAGGCGACCGGACTGCTCACGTACGCAGACGCCACCGTCATCTGCGGGAGCGTCGAGATGGACCCGAACGATCCGAAGAAGCACACGGTTCTCAACCCGCGCGTCGTCGTGGAGGTCTTGAGCCCATCGACCGAGGATTACGACCGCGGGGAGAAGCCGGGGAGCTACAAGACGATCCGTTCGCTCCAGGAAGTCGTCCTGGTCGCGCACGACCGACGCGAGGTCGAGGTCGTTCGTCGCGAGAGGGACGGGAGCTGGTCGAGGCACATCGCGGTCGCGGGCGGGGAGTTGACGCTTGCGGCGATCGGCCGCGATCTCGCCGTCGACGATATCTACCGAGATCCGCTCGCCAAGGCTCGCCGTCGCGCGCGTACCCGCGCCCGCTGATCTCACGAAGCCCGCGTCACCTGGCGCAGTTGCGCCTCGCCAGTTGCGGGCGCATGTCGATCCTGTCCACGGACCCACCCGCAATTGGACACCGATCCGCTCCGTCAGGCTCAACCCCGAAAGATCTCGGCACCGCCAGAGTGGACGAGCTTCCACGGTGCGGGCGTCATCTTCTGGAGATGATCGAGCATCAATTTCACCTTCGGCGAAAGATGACGGCCGCTCGGATAGAGAGCGTGGATGGCCGCGTCCGGGCAGCCCCACTCCGGAAGGACGCGCTCCAGGCGCCCGGCGCGAAGGTCCTCGACGCAGCGATACGCGGGCAGAACCGCGATGCCCACGCCACCCACGACCGCGTCGTGCAGGATGTCCAGGTCGTTCGCCGAGAGAACCGGGGTCAGGTCGACGACGCACGTCTCGTCCTCGCGGATCAGACGCCACGTCGCGGTCTGTGGTCCGACGCCGAACACCAAACATCGATGGTTGCCGAGGTCGTCAGACGATCGCGGACGGCCATGTTTCCTCAGGTACCGCGGGCTCGCCACCGGCAGGAACTCGAGCGAGCCCAGGGTCCGCGCCATGAGGGTCGAATCGGAGAGGGCGCCCGCGCGGATCGCGATATCGAAGGACTCCTCGACCAGATTCACGAATCGGTCGGTGAAGAGAATGTCGATCTGGACTCCGTCGCACCGC
>JAYTBL010000464.1:0-4223 GCA_043736975.1 Polyangiaceae bacterium | reverse complement strand
TCGCGGGTGACTCCGCGGTCGCCTCGCTCTACCTCCGCGAGGTCGGCAAGATGCTCCCCGAGCTGCCCGCGAAGACGCGGTCGGTCATCGTCGACGTCTCGAATGCCGCACGGAGCAAGGACTGGCGGGGCACCGCAGAGGTCCCGCCGAGCGGCCCCATCAACGTCCTCGCCTGGCCCGACCGCGAGACGTGCCGGCTCACGCGCAACGTCGAGCCGCGCGTCGACGCCACGCTCGGCGTGTTCGGTCGCCACATCATGATCGCGGGCGGCAGCATCATGGGAAAGGTGCCGCGCACGTTCGTCGGCGATCTCTCCACCGGCATCCTCGAGCCGCTCGAGTTCGGCCTCGCCACGCGCCGATCCCGCGCTTCGATCACCGCGTTCCGCACCTCGCCGGCGCAGGATCCTTCGCCCGCGCTGGTAGCTGGCGGTGAAGATCCCGACACGCAGAGCGCGCTCGCGACCGCCGAGATCTACCTCCCGAGCCCCGGCGCGCTCGGGGATCTCGGGGACTTCGCGCGCGAGCGCATCGATCTCGCCGAGGCCCGCACGCGGCACGGCGCGGTGGTCCTCGCGACCGGCGAGACGCTCCTCGTCGGCGGCATCGGCCAGTTCGGCCAGCCCCTGGCGACGCTCGAGATCGTCGACCCCGTCACGCGCCGCTCGCGCACCAACGACTCCGCGCTGCTCAAGGTTCCGCGCTCGAATCCCACCGTGCTGCGGCTCGCCTCGGGCGAGATCATGGTGGCGGGCGGCTTCAACCGGATCAACGAGCCGGTCCCCACGATCGAGTGGTTCAGCGCCGACGCGAAGGTGGCGACGTTCACGCCGCGCGATCTCGTCGCCGGTCGCGAGCGCTCGTTCATCGCGCTCGAGGGCGGCGGCGCGCTCGCGGTGGTCGTGCCCGCGGCCGGCGCCACCGACATCCAGACGGTGTGGGTCATCTCGGCGCAGGGCACGATCGAGGCCGGCACCCCGATCGACCCCGCAGCGCTCGACAAATCCCGCCTCTTCCAGGGCACCGAGGGCGCGCCGGTGCTGTGGACCGGCCAGCGCTGGCTGCGCTGGCAGCCGTGGTTCGCCGCGTTCCAGCCCATCGCGGACGGGCCCGATCCGTCGAGGTACCCCGCGCCCAGCGTCCCCGGCATCGCGAACGGCGACAACGGCCTCGCGCTCTGGCTGGACGACACCGTGCCCAACCAGCTGTTCGTCCGCGGCTACCGCTTCGGCACGCGCTCACGCTACGGCGCGGTCCCGCCGCGCCTCTTGCTCGAGAGCACGACGGGGCTCGCGCCCGATCGCATCACCGGCACGCCGGGCAGCGCCATCCGCTTCGATTCCGCGACCGGGCTCGAGCTCGGTCTCGGGGCGAGCGCGTTCGTGACCGACGTGACGTACGCCAACGTCTCGGTCGAGCTCGCGAGCTCCTCGGCCGCGATCGTCCTGCGCGAGGAGACCGGGCGCGAGCTGACGGTCGGCGGCGCCGAGTGCCCGTTCGCCGCGCCGCCCGTGCTCGCCCTGCGCGTGGAGCGCGTCGGTCGTCAGGTCCAGTACAGCATCGACGGCGCCGAGCTCCGCACCTGCAAGACCGAGCTGAGTGACGCGGCCGTGCGCGTCGCGGTCGGCGTCCGGGGGACCAACAACTCCGGGTCGAGCTTCGCCCGGGACCTCCGCGTGAGCCGCCGCTGACCGGTCCTGGAGCCACGATCTCCCGCAGAAACGGGAAATCTGCGGCCTCGCCTTGACCTAACTGAGAATTTACTAAAAAGTAAGTTGCAGGAGGTCGCTGGCCCCATGTCCGTCCGCGCCTATCTCAAGAACGCCCTCACGCAGTCACTCCGCGATGCCGCCGCCCGCGTCCACGCCGGCGCGCCCAACGAGCCCGTGCCGCCCGCCGAGAGCGGCGTGGTGCTGCGTGACGTCTCGCGCGGGGTGGAGCACGTGGCCAAGCTGCCGCCCGAACGGCTGCGCGCCGAGCAGGAGATCGCCTACGACTGGGACTACTCGGCGCGGCGCGCGGAGCTGCGCACGCTCTACGAGAAGTCGAAGGACCTCAACTGGAACGCGCGTACCGATCTCGATTGGTCGACGGACGTGGACCCGGAGCGCGAGATCGTCGCCGACTCGTTCAACCCCATCTTCGGGACTGACGTGTGGCGGCGGCTCGACAAGAAGACCGAGGTCCCGCGGCTGCGCCGCCACATCACGAGCTACATCCTCTCCAATTTCCTGCACGGCGAGCAGGGCGCGCTCCTCGCCACCTCGCAGATCGTCGCCTCCTCGCCCACCACCGACGGCAAGCTCTATGCGGCGGCGCAGGTGTTCGACGAGGCGCGGCACGTCGAGGCCTACGATCGCTACCTCACCGAGAAGGTGCAGCTGGTCTACCCTCCGAGCCCGCACCTCAAGCAGCTGCTCGACACCGTGCTCACCGACTCGCGCTGGGACTTCAAGTTCCTCGGCATGCAGATCCTGGTCGAGGGCGTGGCGCTGGGCGCGTTCGGCCTCATTCATCAGACCGCCAAGGAGCCGCTGATCAAGAAGATCACCCAGATGATCATGCAGGACGAGGCGCGGCATGTGGCCTTCGGCGTGATGTCGCTGCGCGGGCACTACGAGGGCATGGCGGCGAGCGAGCTGCGCGATCGCGAGGAGTTCATCATCGAGAGCTCGCGCTTGCTGCGCGACCGCTTCCTCGCGCAGGAGGTGTGGGCCACGGTCGGGCTACCGCAAGCCGAGTGCGAAGCTGCGGCGCAGAACAGCGTGATGATGCAGATGTTCCGCAAGCTGCTCTTCAGCAAGATCGTGCCCAACGTCAAGCGCTTGGGCTTGCTGACGCCGCGGGTGCGGCGCGGGTTCGAGGAGCTCGAGGTGATCGAGTACGAGTCGTGGGAAGCGAGCGCGTGAATCGCTAGTCTCTCTCGATGAAGCTCGGTCTCACGGGAACCACGCGGCGCACCGAGCACGCCCTCGATCACGCCGAACCGCCCCCGTCGACCGTTCGTCGTGGGCGGAAGGGCAAGGGTGGTCTACGTTCGGACATCCTCCCCATGTCGACCGATGAGGCCACGCCGCCGCCGCGCAAGGAGCGGAACGCGCTGGAGACGAAGCGCCGGATCCTCGAGGCCGCGAAGAGCGAGTTCGCGGCGAAGGGGTTCGACGGCGCGCGCCTCGGCACCATCGCGCGCGCGGCGGCGGTGCAGCAGGCGCTGATCCATCACTACTTCCACGACAAGGAGGGGCTGCACGGCGAGGTCGTGCGCTCCGGGCTCGCCTCGATGACCGAAGGCGTGTGGCAGCTGCTCTCGCGCATGGACGCGCCGCCCAAGAAGTCGGCAAAGGCGAAGAGCAAGACCAGCAGCAACGACGAGCTGCGGCTCCTCGCCGAGGCGTTCGTCGATCTGCTGCTGCGCTTCTTCGCGACCAACGGGTCCTTCCTGGCGATCCTGCGTCACGAGTCGCGGCGCAACGGCGACGGCGCGGCGAAGATCGTGCACGGCAGCGTGGGACCGATCTTCGACGGCATCGTGGGCCGCCTCGACGCGATGCGCGCGCGCGGCGTGGTGAAGAAGGACGTCGACGCGCGGCATCTCGTGCTGTCGTGCGTGGCGATGGTGGCCTTCCCCTTCCAGGAGGAGCCGTTCGTGGGCGCCATCTGGCCGGCCGACTGGCACGGCGCCGCGTTCCTGGAAGAGCGCAAGAAGCACATCGTCGAGATGATCCTCGCGCGCGTCGCCCCCTAGCTACGCGAGCACCAGCTGTTGCAGGGACGAGGCGCCGTGGTCGTCCATCTCGCGCAGCAGGCCCTTCGCGATGGCGCGCGGGAGCATCGGGCCCTGGTACACGAAGCCGGTGTAGATCTGGATGAGGTCCGCGCCCACGCGCAGCATCGCCAGCGCCGTCTCCATCGAGTCGATGCCGCCCACGCCGATCACGCACGCCTCGGGCCCGAGGCGCTGGCGCACGCGCTGCACCACCGCCAGCGAGCGCGGGAACAGCGGCTTGCCCGAGAGGCCGCCGGCGCCGATCTCCGAGACCAGGTGCGCCGCGGTCGCGAGACCCTCGCGCGAGATCGTGGTGTTCGTCGCCACCACTCCCGCGAGCCGTGCGCGCTTCGCCTCGTCGACGATCGCGTCGATCGCGTCGTCGGGCAGGTCGGGCGCGATCTTCACCAGGATGGGCCGCGGCTTGGTGCGCTTCTGCGCCTCCTCCTGCAGCGAC